>JARGOJ010000745.1 GCA_029210225.1 Planctomycetota bacterium | reverse complement strand
TTCGACCTGCTACTCCGAGAGGCCTCAGGGATCGACGAATACACCGGCCTCCCCCACTTCCCCGCCACTCAAAGTCAGCTCGAATTCCCAGACTTTTGCCAGAAGCTCGCCCAACGCTTTGAGAAAACCCTACCCGTCAAGTGGAATGCTGACAGTATTCTGAAAGCCGCCGAAGACAAAGCCCGGCAAGTTCGAGGATTGGCGTTGCTCCGCTGGCTGTTCCGTCGTCCCTTGGAGATGTGGCTTTGTTTGGACCGGGCCTTATTTTTGAAAGAAGCCGGTTACAAGGTTCAATTAGGTCAATTCTGCGAGCGAGAGGTCAGTCCTCGGAATTTAATGATAATTGCCGAGGCTTCTTGATTGATTAGTCATTGAATTGACAACAGACTCCCGGGCAGACAACCGCTCAATTGTTCCCCGGTTCAGAATTGAAGCAGAGCAGTCTTTCCCGCAGGTCATTCTTGGGAAGACGAATGGTGGCCAATTGCAATTTCGGTGGTCTGATATTTGAGTTTTCGAGATCAAAGAAGTCGACAAAGAACCAATTGGACCCTTTCTCGATTGGAGCATAGCAGTAGACCCGCCGCCCCAGGATAAGACTTGGAATCCCCAGGGTCACGAGCAATGCTTCCTCTGTGTATAACTGATCGGCTTTCAATTCTTTCGAGCGAAGTACAATCTGATCAATTTCTTCCGTTGAATACACTGTTTCGATCTCAACAAAAGCTAACTTGTGAAGACTCTCCAAATAGAGAGAGCACGCCTCATCTCCTAAGTCTACACGAAGCAGAATGTTCCCGAGTTTGCCCAAAACCCCTAACGAATTTATTGAGTTCGCTTCAAGCAAGAGTGTCGTCATATCCTCTAAGATATTCGTTTCGTAAAAGTGGTCGTATTGGCAGAGAATGTTCCGAAGAGAACTATGAATACAGTCATCACAGCAGCCAAAGTATCTTCGGTGGTTCGTCAGTCCCTTATAGACTTGCTCTTTCAGATAGCTGGCTAGCTCGACCTTTATATCTTTCAATGCCGGCCTCGGTGTCGGTTCTAAAGAAGACCTGGTGTAATTCGTTGCCACTGTCACCTCTTCTGACCTTCAAGAGTCCATAACAACGCGAAAAATTCGTAGGCGCACTGGCCGCCCGTGGCCCGGCAACAATAATATCCAGCAAGACTTTTGCTCAAATTTCTTTATAAGTCGATAACAAAGGTCCAACAAGATATCACAGAGTCTCTTGCAACCCCTATCTTTTCTTACTCCTCCTTGAGGGAGGCTGTCGCAAAAGTCGGACAGCTTCCAGGTTATAGATCCTACGCCTGAATCGTTTCGCATTCAAAAAGACTAAAATACAGTTCCTCTCCCCGCCGGGGGAGAGCGGTCCGCCGAGGCGGTTAGATGAGGGGGCCATGATTGATATTTTTATGTAACGTCCCCCTCACCTCAGTCCTCTCCCTCGGCGGGGAGAGGAAGAAACTCACTCTCTTTTCGATAGCTTTTATTTTAATCGATTCTCAATGAAATCTAGCCACAACCCGACTATTGCGACAGCCTCTCAAAGGTGAGTACGAGAAAGAAGAGTTAGAAAGATCATTTTGATGATTAATCATGGCAAAATTTGATCGAAAGAAGGATCAAATCCAAAGTGAACCTTTCTGACTAAGCCACGTCTTCATCAAAAAGCCACGCTCTGCCCTTGCATAGGATCGTCATGACAGACACTAAAAATCGGTCACTCCTAAAGACCCTTCAACTCATCTTTATCATTTCAATTCTGTTCTCCTTCACCGCAGCTCAGGCTCAGGAAAATATCGCTTCCGACAGCGTCGAAACACTCATTGAGAAGCTCTCGGACCGCGACAAGAAAGCCCGTCAGAATGCCGCGAAGAGCCTCAGAACATTGGGGGCCAAAGCCGAGAAAGCCATCCCGGCGCTTATCAAAGCCATTCAAAATGACGACCCACAAATTCGCGCAGAGATCTCAACAATCCTTGGCCAATTGAGCGTTCAATTAAAAGAGCCGCCCCAAACCGCCGTATTGGCCCTCGTCACCACACTTGGAGATTCAGTTATTCAGGTTCAGTTGTCGGGAATGAAAGCCCTTGAGTCCCTCGGATCGGCTGCCTCACGAGCCACTCCAGCGCTAGTCAATTTACTCAAGCATTCCAATTCGGAAATTAGAATGCAAGCCGTGGCCACCCTTGGATCCATTGGCGAGAAGGCTATTCCCAGTCTTCTCAAAAACCTGGGGAGTGACAACGAGATCCTCTGCTGCGCTGCTGTCGATGCCTTGGGATTCATGGGGACGAAAGCCAAGGCTGCCATTCCAAATCTAATGAAGATCCTCAAAGACAAGCGCACCCCGGTTCGGGTATCGGCCATGAGCGCTCTGGTCCAGATTGGAGTCGGATCAGAGCTGATTAAGACTAGCCTCTTAGCCGCGCTCAGCGATAAGAACGAGCTTATTCGAAGCCTCGCGGCAAAGGGCCTCGGTCAATTTACAAAGAATAGGAAGGACGTCTTCCCCGCCCTGGTCAAAGCCTTGAATGACAAGGATAAAAATGTCCGCATTAATGCCACGAAATCCTTAGGAAACTTTGGACCCGCTGCAGAGAGCGCCCTCCCCGAACTCGGAAGATTGCTTGAAGACGACAGTGAATTGGCCCGAGTGTCAGCAGCGACCACCATGGGAAAGATCGGGCCGAAAGCGATTCCGGTCCTCGTCAAAGCGCTGAAGCACAAGTCGTTAGCGGTTCGTTACTTCGCCGCCATGGCCCTGGGAGATATGACTCCCAAAGCCGAAGCTGCGATTCCTGCCCTCATAGAAGCCTTGGAAGATACAGACATTCAAGCCCGGCGCGCCGTCATTTACGCCCTTGGTGCCATTGGTCCTAAAGCAAAGATCGCGATTCCCCGGCTCCTGCAATTTCACAGCGACAAGGATTGGGGAACCCGGAAGCAAGTCGCCAAAGCCCTCGGATCAATCCAGGTGAACACGCTCGACGTCATTAAGATCCTAAAGGCTCTCACTAAAGACAAGAAGCCTCTTGTCCAAGAAGCCGCTCAGTCTGCTCTCAATAAATTGACAAGAAAAACAAAGCAGTGATCACTCTTTCATGGTCGGATCTTCTGGGATATGCCGCAGCCCCATCCAGCCGATGGCCGCCAGATGGCTCGCCGCTTTCTCTTGGGAAATCCCCCGACTTCCCATCCACCATTGCCCCGCTGAGGTCACCATTCCAATAAGCGCATGGCTGTAGAGGGGCGAGAGCTTTGGGTTCAATCCCGCCCGCTTGAATTCCTTCTGAAAGATCTCAGTGATGCGTTCCCCAAGGTCGCTGATCACACTGCGCATGCCCCGGCCTGACGAGCCAGGAGCGTCCCTGGTCAAGACTGCGAAGCCGTCCGGGCGCTCCCTTACATAAGTCAGAAAAGACGAGATGGCCTTCTCAAAGCGCTCCCTGGGACTGCCAGTATCAATGCTCTCCGCCACCCGAGAATAGAGCAGCTCCATTTCGCGATCGATGATGACCGCATAGAGCCCTTCCTTGCCCCCAAAGTGCTCATAGACAATCGGCTTGGAGATCTTCGCCTTCCGCGCAACCTCCTCAACCGTCGTCCCTTCATAGCCGAGCTTGGCAAAGACCGAACGCCCTACATCAACCAACTGATCCCTACGATCAGCGGCAGAGAGCCTTTTTCTCTTTTTCATCTTGACACCTAAGCTACGCATGCGTAACCTACGAGCAAGTAACTTACTTGACCGTAACTTTCTATTGCGTAACTTTCCAAACCGTAACTTAGATGCCTTAGTATTGGAGGCCATGATGTATCTGTCAAGCTGCCTGCTCGTGTTATTCCTTGCCTATTTTCTCAATATCATCACCATAAGCGTTGGCTATCACAGAGCCCTGGCCCACGACGCGATCCATTTGCATCCTTCGCTGCGCCGAATTGTCGTTTGGCTTGGTCCATTAATCACCGGCCTCGATCCAAAGGCCTGGGTCGTTATGCACCGCATGCACCACGCCTACTCGGACACTGAAAAAGACCCCCACAGTCCGAAAAATGCCGGATTTCTAGGCATCATGACCGAGCAACTACGCAGTTACAAAGCTGTCGCCATCGGACTCATTAAGAAAGACTCAGAGGTCACCCAATTTGCCAAAAACCTCGACTATGACCTTCATATTCTGACCCGCAAGAACCTCTGGTATCTGCCCTATGTCCTCCACGCCTTGTTGGCCGTCATACCAGGAGTTCTCGGCGGATTCTGGTTGCTTGGTCTCTGCTATTTCCTTGGCATGATGAGCCATCCTATTCAAGGAGGCTTGGTCAATGCTTTTGGACACGCCGTAGGAAGCAGGAACTTCAACACGGAAGACGACTCCCGGAATAATTGGCTGGTTGCCTTCTTTGTCCTCGGCGAGGGTCTTCAAAACAATCATCACAAATTTCCTCAATCCGCGAAGTTCTCCTATCATCAGTGGGAGCCGGATCCAGGCTTTACCGTCTGCCTCATCCTTGAATCGATCGGACTTCTCACAATTGAACGCAAGGGACTGATCCCCGCGCCACCACCCTTCAATTTAGAAGTTCGACCCGCGCTGCCAAATCACACGGCCCCATCAATGTGAAAGCAGGGATCTCTTTCTTTTTCTGAAACAAAAGAGCCCCCCATCCAATCTATGGATAGGGGGCTCTTTAATTAATTGCATTGGAATTGACCTTGTTTGTTCCGCTCCAAGATCTCAAGTAAATCTTTAGTTCCAGGAGGTCCCTTTTCAACAGCTTCTTCATAGGAATCATAAAAGCTGAGGCTCAAACCCATTTCACCATTCGGCACAGCTTCCATGAGCATGCGATGA
>JARGOJ010000744.1:1760-4878 GCA_029210225.1 Planctomycetota bacterium | reverse complement strand
GGGAACGAAGACGAAGAGACTCTCCGGCAATTATCGGAACAGCTAAGGGACGCCCTCCTCGCGAACAAGGGTATCACCCAGGTTGACCTCGTTGATGTGCGCCCCAGAGAAGTGAGCATTGAGTTATCCCAAGCAGACATTCGCCGCTATGGCCTCACTCTGGAGCAAGTCTCAAACGTCGTGCGCCGCTCCGCGATTGAACTTCCGGGCGGAAGCATTAAGACCAATCAAGGAGAGATCCTCCTGAGAACGACGGAGCGCCGTGACCTCGCCGAGGAATTCGAGAGACTCCCACTCATTCAAAGCGCCGGCGGCAGTCGAGTGACCCTGGGAGATGTCGCGAAGGTTCAGGATGGTTTTCAAGACTTGGATAGAGCCTCATTCTTCAATGGGCGCTCTGCAATAAGAATGAAGATTTATCGGGTCGGAAGCCAGACTCCGATCACAGTGTCCGATTCAGTAAGGGAGGTGGTTAAAGACTTCGAAACGTCTTTGCCTCCAGGAATCTCTGTAGATATCTGGAAAGACAGCTCCACTGTTTTCCGCGAGCGCATTGACTTGCTCCTTCGCAACGCAGCCATGGGCCTGGTCCTGGTGCTTTTTGTTCTCGGAATGTTCTTGGAAATACGTTTAGCGTTCTGGGTCACCATGGGCATTCCCATTTCATTTATGGGCTCATTCTTCCTGCTCCCGTCTTTTGATGTGTCATTCAATATGATCTCCCTCTTCGCTTACATTGTGACTTTGGGAATGGTGGTGGACGACGCGATTGTTGTTGGAGAGAACATATTTAATAAGCGTCAGGAAGGAATGCCCTATCTTGAGGCCGCTATCCGAGGAGCCAGGGAAGTGGCGACCCCTGTGACCTTTTCAATTCTAACGACTGTGGCGGCTTTTTCTCCGCTCTTCTTTGTGCCGGGGTTCTCAGGGAAGCTCTTTCGATTGATTCCGTCTATTGTCGTCGCGGTCCTTGGAATTTCCTTGCTCGAATCATTGTTCGTCCTTCCTGCTCACCTCGCTCATATCAAAGATAAAGAAACTGGCTTCTTCGCTAGAATCAATAAGTTTCAGAGCTTCTTTAGTAATGGAATGCTTTGGTTTATTGAGACGGTCTATCAACCAGTTTTGCGTGCGGCATTGAATCAACGCTACCTCACGATCGCGATTGGTTTGGCAATTCTTATTGTTTCCGGAGGATTGATTGGCGGGGGACGGATTAAATTTACCTTCTTCCCAAAAATTGAAGCCGACGTTGTCTCTGTTTACATTGAATTGCCCTTTGCGGTGACCTCGAAACAGACCGAAGAGGTGCAGGCAAAGCTTGTTCAAGACGCTCGGGAGGTTCTGGATGAGCTCGGTGGTAAAAAAATATATCGAGGCATCGCCACCCAACTGGGAAGCCAGCCAGGAAATCGTCATAGCTCCGGAGCCCGAAGCTCGACAGGAGGTCACCTCGCGGCGGTTCAAGTGGCGCTCGTCAGCAGTGAAGAGCGGGAGTTCTCGGCGACCAAATTTGCCGAACTTTGGCGAACGAAAGCGGGGGACGTTCCTGGTGTGAAGTCCCTTGCGTTTCGCTATGACACTGGACCAAGCGCGGGGGCAGACGTCGACGTTCAATTGACTCATACGGATGTAAGGACATTGGAAGCGGCGGCGGCGAGATTAGGTTCAACCTTGGAGCAGTACCAAGGAGTCAAGGACATTGACACAGGCTTCTCTGAGGGCAAGGCTCAGATTGACATTAAAGTGAAGCCAGCGGCACAAAGCCTTGGGATCACCGCGTCAGATATTGGCCGTCAGATTCGATCGTCCTTCTTTGGAATTGAAGCTCTTCGTCAGCAACGAAAGCGTGACGAAGTCCGAGTTATGGTGCGACTGCCTAAGAATGAACGGGAGTCTGAATTCAATATTGAAGAATTAATGATTCGCAGTCCCAACGGGGGAGAGATCCCACTTAAAGAGGCCGCGACGCTCATTAAAGGCACAGCCTACACAGCGATTGAGCGTGTGGATGGACGGCGTATTCTTCACGTGACCGCAGAGGTCGATCCGGATTTATCCAACGCAAACACTGTCAAAGCCGCGTTGACGGGGGGGCCGCTGGAGACCTTGAAAGGTCAGTTTAGAGGATTGGATTATAGCTTTGAAGGAGCGAATCGCTCGCAGAAGGAGTCGTTGGAGAGCTTGATGCGGGGGGGCTTCCTGGCGCTCTTAGCGATCTATGGTCTTCTCGCGATTCCTTTTGGTAGCTATACCCAGCCTGCTATTGTTATGTCGGCCATTCCCTTTGGTTTTGTGGGGGCCGTGGCCGGACATATCATCATGGGTTTCGACCTGAGTATAATTAGTATGATGGGTATTGTCGCACTGACCGGGGTGGTGGTGAATGACTCTCTGGTGCTCATTGATGCCTCGAACCGATTCCGAGCGTCAGGGGAGACTCACTACGATTCTATCCGATTAGCGGGAATGCGGCGCTTCCGGCCGATTTGGCTGACGTCCTTGACAACCTTCTTCGGCCTCATGCCGATGATTACAGAGACCTCTCTCCAAGCGCGCTTTCTTATTCCTATGGCCATCAGCCTCGGATTTGGGATCTTGTTCGCGACCTTTATCATTCTCCTTATTGTGCCTGCGCTTTATCTGGTTTTAGAAGATGTCCGCTATGGGCTCCAATGGCTCTTTATCCTTAATCCCGGCATAGACGACGCTGTGGAGCCGAGCGATAGCGCAGCAAAAACAGGGGGCGACAAAGCACCGAGTCAGCGACTGTCAGAGGCCACAGTTGGGCAGGGTCAAGAATGAGTCGAGGACTCTTTAGGATTTTGGCGAACGGCCTCGACCTCTTTGTTGCCCCGGCCTTTTCCGCGCCTGGCTTCGCCTTAAGAAAGAGGGCTTGGGAGCCGGAGACTTTGCCTGCCGATCTCAAAGGCCAGCATATTATTGTGACCGGGGCAAACTCGGGGCTCGGATACGCGACCACAGAAGACCTGGCGGGTCGGGGCGCGACGATTCATATGCTCTGCCGCAGCCAAGAAAAGGGCGAGGCTGCACGAGAGAGCATCCTGAAAAAGTGTCCCGAGGCGAGCTTGCATCTTCACATCGTTGACGTCTCTCT
>JARGOJ010000744.1:0-1750 GCA_029210225.1 Planctomycetota bacterium | reverse complement strand
GATCTTACGATTTGCCAAGCGCTATCGAGCCGAATTTGATCGCTTGGATGTATTGGTTCTCAACGCTGGGGTTTTGCTTGGGGCTCGGGAAGAGACTAGGGAGGGCGTTGAAAAGAGCTTCGCGACGAATGTTTTGGGGCCGTATCTTCTCTGTCGTGAGTTTGAAGCGCTCCTGGGATCGCCTCAGCCTTCTCGCGTGATCTTTGTGTCCTCTGGGGGAATGTACACGCAGAAGCTCGATGTCGAGGACCTCCAGTTCAAGAACAAATCCTTTGACGGAGTTGCGGCCTACGCACAGAACAAGCGCGCTGAGGTGATCTTGACCGAACTCTTGGCGGAGCTGTGGAGCGAGAAGGCTGTCACTGTGAACGCTATGCACCCAGGCTGGGCGGACACACCCGGTGTGCAGAGCTCTCTACCTATCTTTCGCGCCTTGACGTCCTTCATGCTTCGAAACGCCAAGCAGGGGGCCGATACGATTATCTGGTTGGCCTGCTCTCAGAGAGTGAAGGATAAGAACGGCCTCTTCTTCTTCGATCGCCTCCCCCGCCGCGCTCATGCTCCTTTCTCGAAGACCGAGTCCAGCGTTGAGGATAGGGCGAAGCTCTGGGACTATTGTGAAAACTTAGCTCAAAGTCTTAGCAGCGGCGAGGTCAAGTCCTCTTCGGCAGACTAGGGGGCCCTCACAACATCCCAAAGACGCATAAAATGGATGACCGATGATGACTTTGTTAAAAATCATTCTCTATCCCAGGCTCAACGTGCTAAGTCTTTTCAAAACATTGCTTTGTGAACTTTGATATTTTCAGGAAAATAAATCTTTCTGAAAATACGGGTTCTTATTCTCCCCGTTGAGCGTGATATCAGCTGGATTGCCGAGCCTTTACGAGGCGATGGGGAGCTTGCGTTTTTTCCGTGGCGTTGATTGTGGGGCTTGGGTTGCTGTTGGGACGATCTTGGGGGTGTTTTTGACAATCGCCCGGCCCTTGAATGTGTCCATACAAGCGTTGACGCCGATGAGGTCGGAGAGGAAGTCGAAGACCTCAGTGGGGAGCATGCGGGCGAGGGGGAGGACCTTGACGAAGCGGGGCATGATGAGCTCGGCTTGGTTGCTCTCGATGGCTGTGATGATCTTCGAGATGACATAGCTTGGCTTTAGGATGGGCAGTAGCCAGCTGAACCTCGTTTTGACTCCTTCAAACATCCCTGTATCAATGTAGTAGGGGCAAACGACGGTGGTCTTGATGCCCGGAGCCCGTTGCCTAAGCTCCATGCGGAGGGACTCATTGAAGCCGACGGCGGCGAATTTACTGGCGCAGTAATCGGTGAGCTTCTTCGTTCCGACGAGGCCGGCAGCGGAGGCGACGGTGACGATATGGCCTTGTCCTCGTTCGAGCATGTCTGGGAGGAAAGCTTTGGCGGTCCAAAAGAGGGCCAGGGAGTTGACTCCGAAGGTCAGCTCGATCTTCTCGTCGGGGAGATTGAGGAAGTGGTCGCCGCTCACAATGCCGGCGTTGTTGACGAGGATGTCGATGCTTCCGACTTCGTCTTTCACTTTCTCGGCGGTGGCGTAGACAGCGTGGCGATCAGAGATATCGCAAGGGTATCCAAAGACGGCGCGTCCTGTTTTGGCTTGGATATCAGAGACGGCTTTCTCTAAGAGCTTCTCATTGATATCGCAGAGGACAACAGTGGCCCCGAGGCCAGTCATTGTGAGGGCCATATCTCGGCCCAATCCACTTGCGGCGCC
>JARGOJ010000743.1 GCA_029210225.1 Planctomycetota bacterium | reverse complement strand
CCTCAACAAGCACAAGCAAAATAACGCGACTCATTGGGTCGAGTCACACATTGTCTACTACAAAAAGCGCATCAAAAACGTCAAGAAAACACCAAAGCCAAGCCCCGAAGGCCATCCCAAATCACCCACACCTAGCAAGAAACGAGACTTCTAAAGATCTTAAGCCTGGCTTAACAAAGTGTTAATTATACTTTCGCAACAATTTGGAAGGAGCGGCGTCAAAGTAGAGGAACAGCAAGGAGGACTATTGCTATGTTCTTTGAATACGCAGCGCCTTTTCAAAAATCATCACGAGTGACAAAGCGCGGGCTCCCGGCCCAGGATGTCCTGGAAAACACCCTGGGCGCTATCGGCCAGGGCCGCCATCGTTCATATCGGGGGCTTCTTAGAGAACTCAAGAGAATTCGCGAACTGGGGAGTGAGCTCACCGCCGAGGATTCTAATGCTCTACGAGTATTGGTTCTTAATGATGATCCGCGTATCTGGCGCCAAGCTGCCTTGCTCGATAAAAAGACTCAGCGCCTTAGCCTGAAGCGCGAATTGGCAAACGGACAAATGACACTCGGAGACTATTTCACGCTTGTCGAGCGCCTGGGTTTTCTCTCCCTCGAAGACCTCCCTCTGCTCTTATCTTGCTTGACTGCTCTATCGGGAAACCTGGCGCAGAAGGCGCGCCGCTTGTTGGCGAAGCTCGATGTCCAGGTCGTCGGACAATGCCTGCTTGCCTTAAGAAGTGAGGACTACGATGCTCTTTCAATCATTGATTTTCTCGCAGACTTAGGAGCCGACGCCACGTTTGCCCGGAGTGAATTAGCGCAGCGCTTGGAGAGATGGGCTTGCCCTCTCGACGAACAAGCCGCCCTGACTTACGCCCTGTCACAGATCCCTGAGCGCGACTCTGTCCAGCCCATTGCTGCGAGTTTGAATCACAAAGAAGCGGCCTGATTGATCTCTGTTATTCTTCCGCGAGTATGTCCTGGTGGAAATTTGGCGGACACTCTTCGTGCCAGATCATATCGATTTTGCCGGAGTGCTTCGCCAAGGAGAAACAGGCGTTGCTGCCATCTTGATAACTGACAGTGACTTCGAAGTTCTTATCCATATCTTCTAAGACGGGATGATCTTTTATTCCAAACCCTTCTTTCAGGCGAATCATCTCGACCGCGATCTTTTTAGCCTCTTCCATCTGCCCAGCTCTGACAAGGGCGCTCAAATAGAGCTTGTGAATGCTTAAGTCTTGAGGATCTTGACGAACCCGGCGCTGAAGTTCTTTTAATTGTCGATCCATAACATCAATTCCTAAGCTCTCCGAGACCCTTTCAAGAATAGCAGGGGCTCGCGACAGCGTCATGAAAAGCCATGAAAAACCTAAAAAGCGCGCCCTCTATTTGCTAAGAACAGGTCTCCATTCGAGAAGAAGGCGTGACCTGTGCAAAAAAGAAACTCTCAACTTTTCAGTGTCCTCGGCGCCGCCTTCCTGGCTCTTCTGCCGCTCTCAGGCGCCAGCGGAGAAACTCAGCAATATCGACTGCTCGACGCCCTCGCTCCCTTCTACAATCCCGACAAGGCTCCCCCCAATTCCTGGGCGATGCCCTTTTCTCACATGGATATCGACAAAGCGCCCTATGTCGACGAACTGCATATGAAGGCATCGGTGAAGCGCTTCGATGAATACTGCGCTCACGCCGCTCGCAGAGGTTACACCGCAGTTATTGTCGGCAACCTCATTCACCTCGTCAACTTCGATCGAATATCCTCCGAGGGTCCTCCAATCTACAGCCAAGACAGCCCCTACCGCGCCCGTCATGAACGCTATCAATTTTATTACAAGCAAGTGGCCGCCTCCGCCCATAAACACGGGCTCAAATTAGTCATTGAAACTGATTTCCCCGCCTGGACACCACCTCTCAAGCAATGGCTCGGTCCGGAAGGTCTCACATTAAAAAATCCCCGGCTATGGATCGCCTACAAGGCCGCTCTCGAAGAGCTCATCTTTGACCTCGGCGCCGATTTAATCAGCGTAAGAATTGGTGAAGGCGGTGGGGCCTACAACGAGAAAACGGGATATTCGAGCGCTGTTCTCACCCGCACAATTCAAGACACCCAGGAGGTCCTAGAGCAATTACTCAGCATTGTTGAATCAATCAATGAGACAAAGAAAAATGGCCGCATGAAGCTGCTCTTTCGCACATGGACTATCGGAATTGGCGAAATTGGCGCACTCCATACAAACCCTGGCCTCTACGAGAAGGTCTTCTCGAAGTTTTACGGCCGCAAAGACCTTATTACAGTGATGAAGCATGTCGCCATGGACTTCTTCGCCTACATTCCGCCCAATCCGACCATAGGAATTGGTGAAATCCCCCAGATTGTTGAACTAGAAGCGCGACGAGAATACGAAGGCTTTCACTTGTTCCCCAATTATCGCGGCGAAGAAGTGAAGAGACATCTGCAATTGTTCAGCAAAACAAAGAGCTTCGCAGGAATCAGCGTATGGCCGACCAACGGCGGCTTCCTTATGAACTCCCCCACTATCTATCGCAATCAGGGCAACGACGATTGGATTGATATGAACGTTCACGCCTTCAGCCGCCTCGCCCAAGACTCCTCCCTCGACCCCGGAGCCCTCATTGAAGAGTGGGGCGCGGAAAAGAAGCTAAGCCCCAGCGATCAAACACTGCTCTCCGAGCTCATGCTGCGCAGCGACGACATTGTCGACCGAGGTTTTTACATCGCCCCCTTCGCCCACAAGCCCCTGCCTCTCTTTGGCCTCGATTACTTCCCCACCCTGCTCTGGGTTTATTGGACCCGCCCAGGTACGAGCTACGCCGTCCAGTCCCTCATTTATCGAGGCTGCGCCGACAGTATTGACGAAGCCATCAAAGACGGTGAAGACTCTATCAAGGATCTCGAAGAGCAAATCAATCGAGCAGAGTCCCTTCAAGATAAAGCCTTCCGAATCAAAATCCTCGAAGCCCTCAACTATCAATTGAGCTACTACGTGGTCCTCGGGGAATATCGCAAGGTCTTCCTCAATCAATATCGTTGGTCCATGACAGGAGACAGCGCCTCCTACGACGCCTGGCAAGCCGCACTCCCGGCATTGACCAAAGCCGCTGCCCAGCATCGCCGGGACTACCAAGGCAACCGCTTCCTCCCTCCCTGGGACCTGCGAGAGATTGATCGGGAATTGATCGACGACCAGCGCATTCCAAGCCTGCGCTGGCTCGCCTTTTTCCTCGCCCTGGCCCTATCAATGATAGGCGCCGTCGCCCTCGCCCCTATCATTTCGCCGCAAAGCTCGATGGCCAATAAAGTCTCTCGGCCTCTGCCCACAATCGTACGCGCTGTCCTCGGCGCTATGATACTCGGGATCGCTGGAGTCACGCTTATAAACGGCCAGGGAGTCGTCGTCGTTTTTCTTGGTCTTTTCTCGACCTCTTTGATCTTTCACGGCATCGCCTGGAAGCTCCTCTCCCTCCTCCAAGGCCCTGAAAAGAACTCCCAGTGGCATGGCGCCTTGCTCGGGCTGCAGGCCCCCTGGTTCTTTCTCGTTGCTGTGCTTTGCTTTGGATATGGTCTCAGGGGACCAGCCTGTCTCCACGCCCTCTATATTTATTCCTTCTTCGGCTCCTGGCCCCTCGCGCTGTTTCTCAGCCTGATCATTGTCCCCGGCCTCGCCTGCCTCGGCCTCCATGGCGTCCTGGCGAGCAGGGTCCTCGGCGGCAAAGCCGTCGCGATACTGCGCTTTCTCTTCCTCTATGGATTGCTCTCAGGAGCCCTCCTGATAGGTGGGCTTGGGCTTATTGGAGTCAAGGGATTGCTGAAGTTCAACCAATACGCCCGCATCGCCCCATCCATCCTCAATGAGGCGGGCACCGACGTGGATGATTTCCTCCCAGAATAAGGTCGTAATGAGCCTAAATAGGGCCAGGGAAAAGTGTCGCATTTATGAGAACAGGTCGATTTTAGGCGACCGTGAAAAGAAGCAAGGTCAAGTCACTTTCCCGAAAGAAAATGAGATAAAACAGGCACCACAGAACAACAGAGAACTTTGAGAGGACGGCAATAATTCCCAAGCGACAAGACAGTATCTATTGGGTCTCCAGAAATCCATTACGCGCTAATGCCTCATGTCCAGCTATGAGCCTCGGTTATTCCTGAGTTGTGAGTCTGGTGACCAAGGCTGAGACTTTGTTTGAATTCACTTCTTGATTGTGTTACTTGGATTCTCTGGAATTGTATCCGCTTTGCAATGTCACGCTAAGATTCTGATATCACAAGGTTTAACAATACATTGATTGTTGAGAATCTCATGGTCTCCGAGGCTCACTTGTTCATCCGTGACCAGTTGGATCGGCTTGAATCAAGCTTGTTCACTGTCACTTTGGATTTGGAGTCGATCGCGGACGTCGTGGAGCACAACGAGCTCCCCAATAAAACGCTGATCGAATTCGTCGATCGCCTCATCTCCTGGCTCTCGGTCTATCCCGACCGTGAGAGCTTGCTCTTTACAATCTCTGCCTTTCTATGCAAGCCCCTTGACTGGTCCAACTTTGACTTTAGTCGGATTGTCGAGATCATGCCCGAAATGGGCGTCTCCGAGCTTCACCACGCCCTCTTCATTCTGGGATCCTCTTTCAATCCAAACTATGTTCCCATACTTCAAGAGTACCTCTCCCACGGGAACCCTGGCGTCCGAGGCAGCGCAGAAGACGCCCTCACAGAAATCTCCCACTCCTAATCGGCCCTGCCTCAACCCTCTCGTCAATCTCCACAAAAAATAACTGCGCTTCCTAGCTGCCTTTAGCCCCAGACTTTGACACACTGACAGCGCTGCCCGTTTGTGTTGATAATGCGAGAACTGAGAGATCGAGTTTGC
>JARGOJ010000742.1 GCA_029210225.1 Planctomycetota bacterium | reverse complement strand
AAGTCCCCAAAGCCATTCTTCAATCGGCTTCCCTCCTCTCCCTCGATCTCTCTCACAATCAATTAACCGATTGGCCTTTCCTCACAGCCAGCCCTCCAAAACTCACGACCCTCAGACTTTACGGGAATCTCATTGGCGCACTCCCACACTCAACAACCCCCATGCCTCAGCTCAAGGAACTCAGCCTCGGCTCAAATAGTGGCTCGATCACAGAGCTCCCAGCTTCCTTTATCAGCGCATTCCCAGCGCTTCAGTCCCTCCGGGCCTGGGGCTCGCTCACAACAATTCCAGCGACCCTGAGCATGCTTGAAAATCTCGAAGAGCTAGACCTCCGCGCAAACAAGCTCAACGATGAGTCATGGGCCGTCATCTGCAAGCTCACCCAACTCCGCGCCCTCCATCTCCAAGAGAATCAACTCTCATCGCTGCCCCAGAGTTTTGGGGAACTCAAGCAACTGCGGAACATTGAACTTCAAAAGAACCGAATAAAATCCACCAGCGCCGAGCTTTGGGCCTCGTCAAAGCTTGAAAAAGTAGACCTCTCCGACAACCTCATCACAGCGCTCCCTGGCCCTGAACAATCGCTCCCAGAACTCAAAGAGCTGTGGTTGGCCCGCAATCAACTAAATTCTCTTCCCGATGCTCTCCAGCACTTTTGCGCACTACGCAACCTCGACTTGGAAGACAATAGGCTCACAACGCTCCCGCCAAGTGTTCTAGAGATGCCAAAGCTCAGCGAACCCATCCTCACTGGCAACGCCTTCTCCGAAGACGCACGCCCCCTTATGCAGAGCCTCGAAGACATCCTCTATCAGCGCAACCCCTTTGCTCGGGTGCACTGGCCACGCTTTCAATCGCAAGCGGCCATCCCCAACTCAACCAATCAAGCGCTCCCCTTATCGGACGAAGTCCTTGAGCAAGCGCAGAGGCTCGGGGCCCAGTATCGAAAACAGACTCACAATGAAGAGTCATGGCCCACAGCCGCCCACGACTGGCCCCTCACCGTCGCATTCCAATCTTGGCTTTATGACCTCGAATGGCCGGAGCACTGCTACTTTGATTTCCACGACAAGGAGCTCAAAATCTGGAGTGTTGATTTCTCAAAACCAAGACCAGTCGCCGATTTTGAGTGCAGTTTTTCACACCCTTACATTTGCCTGGCAGACTATCACGGCGGAAATGAGCTGCTGCTCATTCGTCTCGACGACGACGTCCCGGGAAACCCCATGCTCTATCACCTCGATCACGAGGACGGCTCAGTGCCAGATGCCGAGCCCCTCAAATTGCGACTCTCAACTTTTCTCTCAAAGCTTCAGCGAAATTGACCAGAGATTGAAATTTTTCCGGCTTTCCTCCCGGACAAATGTTGATTTCAGTTTTTACCGTTCGTATTATGGTTCCCATTACGATTTCCAAGCCATCTCCCTCTCATCGAGGAGGAATTGAGCCTTGCAGAAGAAGACAACAGAAAAACCTCACTTCCATACCTTCAATCAGAAGCGAGGCACTAAACGTCTGCAAACCAAGTTTTCTTGGCCCGTTCGCAAGCCTAAGAGCTCCGACGCGAAATCGTAACGCCCCCAAATAATTGATCCCAAATTAAAGAATCAACCGATTCAATCCCCATCGATTGAAAGCGGTCATTTTTCGTATTTGCTAAGTCATGGAAGTGCGCGAAACAAGCTGCTAAGGCTTGATTTTGAAGGATGTCGTCGCGAGCGCCCAAGGTTTCTCGTCGAAGGCTTCAGCCATGTAATCGAGAGCGCTGTTGAACTTCACATCAGCCGGCCAGGTGTCGAACTCTCTGATCTCTTCCGCTGGCAACCACCCCTCACTGAGCAGGCTTAAGTTAAGAGGACTGGCGATCACACCAAGATAAACCGTGCCTTTTAAGTCGGGCACAAAAAGCTCAATCTCACTTTTCTTCGGAGAATAGCTCAGCTCTTTGCCCTGATGGTTCTTGAACGTATTGCTCGGGGTCAGCAAGTAAACATCGTTGTTAGGCAGCATCATCAAAATATAGAAATAGCACGCGACCTCCGCCGAGACGCTCACTGTGAAGGTCTCTTTCACTCGGTAGGAATCTTTGTCCGTAGAGATGGTGGGCTCGGGAGCGCTCTTCGATGGATCGAGTTCGGAGAACTTCTGCCAACGTCGCGCTCCCGATTGAGCTTGACCTAAATGACAACCGCTCAAGAGCGTGGCCAGTAGGATAAGAGTAAGAATCTGTTTCATTGTGGGAGCTTCATTAAATACGCGACAATATCTGCCAAGTCCTCGTTGGACAGATTCGCCTCGGTGTAGGTCGTCATTTTAGGACCGCTTCTTCGAGCCTTACGAAGCGACGGATACTTCTCTGGGTTGCGGATATGCTTCGCTAGGGCCTCCCGAGCGGCGTTAGCGGTCCCATAAGCTTCAATATAACGTGTCCCCACTCCAGCCAACAGAGGCCCGTGAGCGTCTTCCTTGTGACAGGTCACACAATTGTGTTTTTGGAAGAGCTTGTCCCCTAGCTCTGAATCGAGGACCTCCAACTGACCGGGCATCAGCGCTTTTGAAACCGGGCGCTTCCCCTTTCGAGTCAGTAAGAAGGTCACAAGATCTTCTAATTCAGGACCCGACAAAGCACTCTCCGAGTAAGCGAACATCTCCTCCCCTTTGAATGGGGTGGTTCCAGGATATTCCTTGGCGTTGCGAATGTGCTTCTTCATGTAAGAGCGAGCATCGGCGGGGGTCTTAAACTTCTTGATAAAACGATCAGCGACCCCAAGCAGCGAGGGTCCCTTAAAGGCCACACCGTCTTTGTGACAGGCGGCGCATGCCTTTGCCTTGTAGACCTGGAGACCTCGCAACAAAGGATCTTGTGAGGGGGCTTCGAGGACCTCATCTTTCCAGGTCGGGGGGCTTTGTACAGGCAACGCCCGAATAGACACAACATCTGTCATGGCCATTGCTTCTTTGGTCGCGTCTAAAGCAAGAAGGGCAAACGCCGTCGCGATCATCGGGTTGTCTTCTCCCATGAGGGGCGAGGTGTTCTTCCATGAGCCGTCTTTGCGCTGACGCCTCGCCAGCTCTCTAGTCAGCTCTGCGGGCCAATGATGAGCCACTTCTTCTTTGTTCTCATCAATCTTAATGATACGAGCCACTTTCGCTGAAGTGAGCGCCCGGGCCCATGAGTGAGTGTAGTAGAAGAATAGAGCTTCACCCCAAGGCGTCGGACCGTCTGCTGGGAGGCTTGGGACGGCTCCAAAACCATAGTTCCGCGCCAACCATTGCAAGGCTGCTAAGGCGCGCTTATGAGTCGCTGAGCCGTCGACAATAACAAGGCTCCTCAATCCATCCGCCGTCGCTGTTCCGTAGGACGGATAAAAGCTCATATTGAGGACGCTCTCCGGAGGCGAGGTGACTTTGCTATTTCTTGGAGAGAAGGCAAAACCACCGTCGCGGTAGAGTCGTTCTTTCTTGCGGATGGCTTCTGTTTCGCCGAGCAGCGCGTAGTTTTGAGTCTCGTCAAGCCAGAGGCCGATGCGTCGCCAGACGACGTGGCTGGGATCGACCTTGGCGGCGTCTAAGGCTTGGACCACGTAGGAGAGAGTTGAGATATCGGTTCGGAGTTGATTGCTCTCCATGGATTCGTAGTAAGGAAAGGCGCCGTAGCGCCAGTCGACGGGGTCGTAGCCGTGGCTTTCGTCGACCTGATTGGCGAGGAGAAATTTGGTGAGCTGGTCGATTTCTTCATTGTTTTTAAGGGGGTCGTGAGCGCGGAAGGCGAGAATGGCGCAGGCGGTGCCGTAGCTGCGATGGCCGATGTCCCAGCCAGACGTATCTATTCCACCGTCGTCATCGATCCATGACCTCAACTTTTCGATGCCTGCTTCCAGAGCATCCCGCGCCAGGGAGTCTTGATCGGCTTGGTCCACGCTCACAGCGAGAGCCCAGGTGAGGAGTGCGGTCACGGCGGGGGAGCGTTCTTTGGTCAGGTGAAAGTGATTGAAGGATCCGTCTTCGTTTTGCCGGGCCGCGATGAACTCGGCCCCGAGCTTGACGGAGTTTTTTAGGATTTGCTGGCTGCCGCCGCTCTCTAGGCGAACATTGAGAAAGACAAGTTGATCAGCGCGCTTAACCTTCACTTTGATGGGCTTCCCGGCTCCAATGGCGTCCATCAATTTGGCGAGTTCTCTCGGACCGGAGAGCTTCTTGCCATTAAATTCAAGGATGAGGTCGTCGGGGGTGAGTCCGGCCGAGGACGCGGGAGAGCCCTCAATGACGTCGAGAACCGTGACGCCGACCGATTTTTGGGTGACGCCATCGACGGGGCCTTTGTCGGCGCGGATACCAAACCAAAGCTTGGAGCTGCCCCGAGGGATGACCTTCTTTTTCTTGTCCTTGGGGCCGTCTTTGACGGGATCTCGGTTTGGTTCTCGGGTCACGAGATAGGCGAGAATGCCGATGACAATGGCTCCAAAGATGAGCTTAGAAATGAGAGCGTTCTTGTTTGGGCTTGGTGTGTTCATTGGACCGTCACGCTCCCGGCAAGGTCTTCAAATAGGGCCTTGCGCGCTGGGTAGTCTTTAATCGTAGTGAAGGCGACGACGCTGAGGATACGGCCGTCTGCGCGTTTTAGGCGGAGTTCTAAAACTCGGATGGCCACAGCGTTATTCCCGGATTTAATGGTCGCACGAAATTCGTGCCGGGCGCCATTTTGCTTACCGGAGAGCGCCGTCAATGAAATGCGTTGATAGGATTGCCAATTCTCCCAGCCTGCAATACCGGTCATTTTTTGAACATCGGTATTACTACTTCGAAGAATGGAAACCCGTACATTGGCGTTGCTCTTTTCTTTGGGTCGAAGAGTGAAACGCAAGCCACCGGTTTCAATGCTTGGAGTCGAGGT
>JARGOJ010000741.1:3669-4896 GCA_029210225.1 Planctomycetota bacterium | reverse complement strand
TATTTTCGCTTCGGAGGAAGTGAGACATCCGTCGGCGCAGTTCTTTCTTCAGCCTCAGCCTTGCGCGCTTCTCTCTCTTGCCTCCGCTTGCGAATCCGTGACTTCTCTTTAAACTTCCTATAAAAAATGAAAAACAGCACGGAGGGAACGAACAGGCCAGCGGCAATCATAACAATAGCACCTATCAAAATTGGTTTTTGACCGCTTTTTACAATGGCTAGTTCCTTCGGCAGACTCTCCCCTGCTAGTTTCTCGAGATCTTCGCGATCATTCCCTGAATCAGACGAGTCATAATTAATCATTCCCGAGACCGCCCTCTCTCGATACCAGAGAGCTGGGCCCATCTTCACCCGCCTCTTGAACGCTTCTTCAGCAAGGCTCTCCTTCTCAAGGACCAGCGACTGATACTCGATGTCACGGCTTGACACCAAGATCCTAAACGGCGCATCCTCTCCGGCATCAGGGTCGATGAGAGGAACATAAACTCGACTAATACCTCGACGCTGCCCATCCTCTCCTATCCGAAACTCAGCAAAGGCTCGTGTCAAATCTAAAGTGCCCCCTGTCACTCGTATCCACGCGCTCTCTGGCCTCTTCTCTAGAAGCTCTGAAATGGAAAGCTCAACCTTCTTTGTATTGTTGAGAGCAAGATTCACTTGATAGATCCCACCAACGATAAACAATGCGCTCACGACCAACGCGCCCGCGATGAACTTCGCAAAGTACACGTCAATCTCATCAATGTCATCGTATTCAATCACGATAAAAACCCACCATTCATCCTGCCTTCAAAGCACACTTTAACACTTGCTCCAGCCCACTCACTGAGAATTGCAAAGACCGGCGAGCTCATGGATAGGATGGCTCTCTGGCGTTACCCGCTTCCTTAACAAGCTTGATTCACGCGGTTTTCTCACTAAACCGGCGAGCCAAACAAGCCGTCAATCTTTAGGAGAGAAGACTTCTAAAATGACAAAGCCTTTCATGAACTATGAAGCAGGGATGTCTTTACCGATAGAAGACACAACCGCTGAAAGCGAAGAACCACCCAAGGATTTAGAAGCCTTGAGGGTCACACCAACTTTCTATCAAGAAGTCATCGCCTCAGACTTGACGACAAGCTTGTTCATTCTTGCTGTCATCCTTTGTGTCACCGCCATCGTCTTCGCTGCTCATTTTGCTGTCATGGACAACTTCTCACTGAGGGCAGTCATCCCTCTCATCGTT
>JARGOJ010000741.1:1895-3659 GCA_029210225.1 Planctomycetota bacterium | reverse complement strand
CTTCCTCCCAGTTAGCATTATCCTCGGATTCTTCATTTCTATCTTCCCTGGTTGCTTCATACTCGGACCCATACTTTGGGAGCAAGCACAAATCAATGGCGCCCCTTACCAAGTTGGAGACTACGTTCAGATTGTCGGTGGAGAATGGGATGGAGAGATTACCGAGGTAAGAATGCTCTGGCAACATGGACAGCCTTGCCTTGACTTAGGACCTGAAGCAGCCGAGAACCACAACGATATCTTCAACGAATCGAGTGTCATCTTAGTTTGGCGAGCAAAGTCTTCAAAACCTCAAGCTCCTGCTCCCCAAGCTAAGGATTTGAAGGACCCCGAAGGAAATGCGGCTGTTTCTCTTCCATCTTGAGTCAGAGTGGTTTATACCTAGGCCCCTCAAGATCACCCCGAGAACACGGACCGGATTTTATGAACAGCACTCGTCTATACACTCTTATCGCAGCCTTCTCACTGCTCCTCACTCTCGGCTGCGAAAGTTCCTCCGACTACATCCGTCGCAATCAGGACTACCTCATTAGTAACCAAAAACAAAGCGACGTCACGACGACCAAGAGCGGTCTTCAATACAGAGTGATCAAGTCGGGCAAAAAAGACAGTCCTTCTCCTACGACCTCAAGCTCTGTGATCGTTCACTACGAAGGAAAGCTGATTAATGGAGAGATCTTCGATAGCTCCTACCAGCGCAAGAAACCCATCGAGTTCGGTGTTACCCAAGTGATTAAGGGATGGACCGAAGCCCTCCAACTCATGAAGGTTGGAGACGTCTGGGAGATTACCATTCCCCATAACCTCGCCTATGGACCCGCCGGCAACCCAAGGATCCGAGGTTTTTCCACCCTCGTCTTCAAGGTCGAACTCATTGCCTTCAAAGGCTGAATCTCTTCAAAGACCTAATTGGATCTAGTCTTCGCGGCGCTTTTCAATGAGCCCAGTCAATTTCGCAGACAAGGCCTCTAGCAGCTCTTTGTCACCGTCTTTGAACTCATGAGCGCTTGTGCCAAGCACACAGAATGAACCAAGTATCTGGCCATTCTTTGAACGAAGCGGGACTCCCAGATAACAAAGAACACTGTCGTTCGAAACAAGAGGGCTGTCCTTCACACGCTCATCCGTTGAAGCATCCGTGACTTCAATATGTGATTCTGAAGCGACAACATGCTGACAGAAAGACCACTCGACAGGGGTTCCCCGAGCGTCTCCGATCCAACCACCCAAGCCTGATTTTTCAAAGAAATACTGAGCCCCGTCCGTGACAACACTGAGCAAAGCCACAGGGAGTCCAACCTTCTCTTTGGCTTCGTCAAGGATCGCCGTGATCTCAGGGTCCTCGTTGACCAAGGTCAGGGATAGCGCACCAATTTCTTTCAGTCGCTCGATTTCTTCAGCGGAAAACATTTCAATCATTGCTGCCCCGCCTTCTCAATCGACTTGAACGTATTGATCTTCACCGAAATAGAGCAAGCCACAACAGCCGCAAGTCCACCGGCCATTTCAAGTTTTTTAGCGATTGTTAGCAGCTGATCAAGATTCAATGAATGAATACTCCGCTTGTCAATACTCGCCAGGTGACAGGCCTGGTCAAAAAACTCAGCACCTTCCTTCTCACCAAAAACTCGAGAGAGCGCGTTTTGAATATCGCGCCCCGTCGGTCGACCCATATTATAACTGTTCACCCAAATTCCCCGAATCCCAATAGGTTCTTCCAACATAGGAATACTCTCAATCCCCCGCTTGGTCAAGCACGGTTGA
>JARGOJ010000741.1:0-1885 GCA_029210225.1 Planctomycetota bacterium | reverse complement strand
TCTCCTTCAGGCGTCCAGCATTTCAGGTTCATCACCATGGACACTATCACTCTTCAGTCAAGCTCTCGAAAATTTGCAAAAAAACAGCCAAAACTCAGAGTTTGAAAGGCTCTCCTTGGCTTGAGATTCTCCGAAACTCAAGCTGCAAAACAAAAAAACCCTCAATCCAATGTGATCCAGCTAGTCACAAGCGACTACAAAACTCGACAAAGAAGAGTTATTTTGGCTATCTATCCGCAGAAATGACCCCGCGAAAGTAAATGAAAACACGTTCTGTATCGCTTTTGAAGAGCTTGTTTTGTTAGGCACGCCCATCAAGTAATGGTATGATTCAAGACCTTGTAAAGATGAGGTTCCGTATCTTATGCAACTCACCGACGCTGACCGCAACTTAGCCCGAGTCATGCTTGAGCAACGTTTGGTCGATCAAAATGGCCTACGCCAGCTCGCCTTTCAAGCTGAACAACAAGGCATAAGCTTCGAGCAAATTGTTCAGAATTCGGGCCTCTGGCCTCAACAGGGACACGCTCACAAACCTCGACGAGCATCCTCAAAACTCGTCATGGAAAACTCCCTGAAACACGAATTTGGCGCCTCTCCTAATCCCAATCAACAAAACACTCCGGCTCCAGCTCCTGAAACAAACAAGGTCTACACAACTCTCCCGTCTGCACTGACCGTACAAGGAGTACCGGCCAGTGAATTGATGAAAATGCACTCGGCCCCTCCCCAAGCTCCGGCTCCGACCGCTGCCCCAGGCAATGACCCCGGCACCGATTATGGATCTGCGACTCCCTCCACAAAAAATCATGGGTCCTCCCAGGGCTCCTCTCATGGATCCTCGACTCCCTCGACAAATTCGGGCACGGCGAAAAGAACAGGGAGCCAGAATGGTTCGGCGGGAATCAATAACTCCCTCGTGGATACGAGCAGTGGGAACATTAAACGGGTTGCTGGAGAGCTAAAGAACCTCGGACCCTACGAGATTGTCGGTGAGCTCGGGCGCGGCGCGATGGGCATCGTTTACAAAGCCAAGCACTCTCGACTCAACCGGTTCTGTGCCCTGAAGGTCCTCATCGCCGGGGAAGATGCTAGCGAAAGCGCCCTCCAGCGATTCGTCAGTGAAGCCCAAATCGCCGTAAGCCTCGACAAACACCCAAACATTGTCAAAGTGCTCGATAGCGGTCAGTTCGATCGAATTTGCTACATGGCCATGGAATTAGTCGAGGGGCTCTCCCTCGATAGTCTCATTAAAGCCGATAAAGTCACCCCAAAAGCTGGTGCTCGGGTCTTGGCAGACATCGCTGATGCCCTCCAGTACGCTCACGATATGGGCATCATTCATCGAGACATCAAACCCGATAACATCCTCATCGACCGCAAGAGCATCTCCAAGCTCAACGACTTTGGCGTCGCCAAATCTCTCGAAGAGAGCGGCGGAACCATGACCGGAGTCGTTATGGGAACCCTCGCCTACATGGCCCCGGAGCAAGCCGAAAACTCCAAGAACGTTGATGTTCGCTCCGATGTCTACGGCCTCGGCTCGGTGCTCTACACCATCATGACAAAGCGCCCGCCTCACATTGGTGAAAGCGCCGCAAACATCATGGCCAGCCTCATGACCCGTGAGCCTCCGCGCCCCTCCACCATCAACAAAGAAATTGACGACAAGCTCGAAAAGATCTGCCTCAAGGCCCTGGCAAAGAACCCAGACAAGCGCTTTCAAACCGCCGGCGCCTTCCGCGATGCACTCAACGCCTACCGCAAAGGAGAGTTTGGTCTCCTTGAGAGCCTCGTTCCAGAAACAGCCGACTCCGGACACAACGACGTCAATAAGAAGGTTATGCTCATCGCGGGCATCGCAGCCGCGGCCTTGGTCCTCCTG
>JARGOJ010000740.1 GCA_029210225.1 Planctomycetota bacterium | reverse complement strand
GAGCCCGCGGGTGGCGAGCGCTTCGAAGAGCTTAGGGTGGTAGCCCTTTGCCCTTACTACAACAGCCCATTTTTGCTCGCGAAGCGGCGCAGGAATAGAAAAGCGGCCAAGCTGATCGACTGTCACCTGTGAGACACTCTTGATGCTCAATTTGGCGTTGGTGATAGGGAGGCCTGTTGCCTCATCGCTGACTCGGCCATGGATTCCGGTGCTGATTGTCTTTGGACGGAGTTTGGGGAGAGCTTCAGGCTTCTCTTCTATCTTGGGATTATCGACGAGCTTGATTTTGGGCTTCTTGGGAGGCTTCGCTTTCTTTGATGGCTTTGCTCTTTTGCTTGGATCTGGGACTGTCACCTCTTCGCTGTTGTGGAGGAAGACGAAGGCCAAAATTGAGACAAGGGCCAGGACTGCCGCAGAATATAGTATTCGTTTAGCAATCATGACCCTCGACCTGCGAGATGAAACTCAGATAGTGGATTACTGGAGAGTGACAATTTCGCGGCAGAAATCGTTAGGCACAGCGGCTTGAGTGATCACTGCGTTGACGTCCAACTGAACAGTGATGACGCCTAAACCAGGAGTGAGGTTCATTGGGTTTGTTCCGCCACTTGAACCTGTATACATACAAGGAAGAGTGATTGTGGTTGGAGCGCTGAAGTTAGGAAGACCAGTCTGCATGACTGTTCCTAGGGTTGCTGTGACGTTCATGCTGTCAGTCACAAAGGCAGCAATTGTGAAAGAGTTCGCCGCGCCCATTCCACCAACATTTTGAATATCAAAGAGGAGGTTGAATGAAGAAGGAGCACCGAAGCTTGTTCCGCCGGTTGCGAATCCAATGAAGCTGGCGAATGCGAGGTCGGCTTGGGCTGACAAGTTGTAAGTGGTAATGGCGCCGTTCATAGAGGAGTTCACGCCGACGTTGTTGTTCTCAAGCAGCTCTTGAACAGAGTTTTGAGAGTCAACTTCAAGGGCTATGATTGTTGAGAGGTTCATGGTCATGTTGCCGTTGTTGTTACGAAGGGCAGTGATCTCACGAACATTATGATCGGTGAGCATTGATGTGTCTTGTGTGGCGGTTGCAGCAGTACCATTCGAGACCATACGCTCAAAGGCCCGGCCCATATTATTGATGAGTGCTGTTCCGTTGGAACCCTCAACAAAGTCAACGGTGTGAGGACCCGCTGCGGTTTGGCCGATGTTTGTATACATGCCGACAAGGTTTGTCGCGGGCATTTGCATAGGCATTGTATTGGGCGTTGGATTGGTACCAGTAAAGAGGATCGTTCCTCCAACGGCAGAGTTTGGAGCCACACAGATAGGCATGGCAAGATCAGGCGCTGTTGCTGCGACAGGAGGCGTATTGGAGCTTCCGTTACGGCTTCCTGTATCACATCCGATTAGACCCACGGAAAGGACTGCGACCACTAAGGGGCTCGCCCAAGATTTCTTTGACATCACACTTCTTCCTTTAACTTCCCTAAATCCATGCCTGCGATGGATTTTGCAAACCGCCCTATATTCCGGAATAGGCAAAGCAAACAACCGCGCGCCGTAAACCTGAAACCCGTGTATGTGGTTTTATTTCTCAGGTGGTCAACGTGGTTGAGTGTCTCTATCTCACGTCATACGCCCCAAGGGCGCACATTGTTCCAGACATTTTGTAAGAGTTCCAGTGAATTCATCCGAATTTCACTAACAAGGGCCTCTCTATGCAATATTCGCGCGATTTCTAAGTCTAACTTCCTTCCCAAAAAAGACATCCCCCCGATCTCCCAAATTCTCAGGAAACACAGACCTATACTCGCTTTACCACTTTAAAGCCTCTTTAATTTGTCTTGACTCAAAAGGCAGCGACGCCCCCAAAAGCCGGAAATCGCCCACTCCATCCAAGGCCGAAGCCTCAGATTTTTTTCCCGAAACTTAAAGCCCCCCACTTTCACCAGATCCACAGCCGCGAAAATTTTTGATCTCCATAAGACCCATCTCCTAGCTTGCTCCAGTCCAGAACTAGCCAAGCTTCTCTGAGCAGCCCTTTGGACCTACAAAAACATCATGCTAAGATTCTCCCGCTTCGACGACCAATGACATCTTCAGGTCTTCCATGAAAATCTCTCGACTCATTCTTCTCGGCCTCTTCATCGCCACGCTCCAAGGCTGCATCAGCGCCCAGAGTGATCCTCTACCTCGAACCGAAACCATCGGTGAGATCGAAGCCATCGCCCGGGACTTTGATTTTGACTTTGCCTACCGTCACGACCATGGCGGTGAAGCACACGAACACGACGACGATGACGCCGGAGGGAACAACTTCGGATTTGTTGTGGAGAAGACACTGAAGCGCATCGGAGCCATCGACAATCGCGCCCTCAATCAAGGTCTGCTCAAGATTAAGCTCATTCAGGAAGACGATTACAGCGTCATCCTCAGCTTTCTCTCGACCATCACCCTCTTCGTTCTACCAAGCTACAGCCATGACGATCTCACGGTCGTCGCCACCTATGAAGAAGGAGACAAGGTGCTTCACAGAGTCGAGGTTTCGTCTTCGGTGAACACCTTCTATCAGTTCTTCTTTCTCTTTGCGATGCCCTTCACCGATGGCTACAAACTTGAACGCAACGCTCGTTATCTCACTGAAGAAGCCTGTTTTCGCATGCTCAAGAAAATGGGGCTCAAAACGCTCCGCAAAGAAGAATAGTGGCTACTCTTCCAAATAAGCGTTTCCTTCACTCATAAAGACAATGCCCGCCGGACTTGGACTCTCTAAGACCAAATCTTGAAGGACATCTCCCCGCTTAATCTCTTCCCCACCAATGATTCTCTCCGCCTCGAAAACCTTGCTCCAAGCCTCGTCTAAGGTCTCGGCGATGACCTCATAGCGCCTTAGATAGCGCCAGTGCCTTGGGATGCCGTTCTCATCAGGCATATCGTCTGGATCGGCCGCATCCACCGTCAAGACATAGCGATGGGCCCTCTTCTTTATCTCACCAAAGGACTCGACAAAGGCTTCAAGCAAACCTTCCTCAAACAGGAAGGACTCTAAAGCTTGGCGCATGAGAATAATCGCGTCCTCCGCCGCGCCAAATTGCCGCATCGCCGGAAACATCCACGCGGCCAAGGCCCCAAGCTCGCCAACACCAAGGTCCTCAACCTGCAAAGCCTGACGGAAGACCAAGATGAAGATCTTAATCGACTCCTTTATCTTCCCCTGCTCCACCAAGGCGATGCCCCGGGCCCAATAAGTTCGCCGGTCCTTCGGGGCCCATCGCATCAACTCACGGACGTAGTGCTCAAGCTGATCCTTGTTCTTCTCCCGCTGGCAGGTGATCACACAGTTGAACAGGGCCGTCACGTTCCCTGGCTCGTAGGTCAGAGCATTCTGATAAGCCTTGTGGGCCTTGGCGAAGTTGCCCAAATCCGACTCTAGAACCGCGAGGCTCACCCACTCATGAGAGTTCATGGGTTCAATCTCTAGGTAGCGTTGTAATGCTTCGGCGGCATCCTGATAGCGATCCAAGCGACGATACAAGGACGCGAGGTGAACGAGAGGCTCTCCCGATTGCTTGTCAGCTCGGGAGGCGGCCACCTTAAAGGACCGTATGGCTTGTTGGAACTTGCCGATTTGCTCACGGAAAATCCCCCGGTTTAAGTGAACCTCCCAATCATCGGGGAGCAAAACCACCGCTTTGGCGAAGCTCCGTTCGGCTTCTTCAAGGCGTCCAACTTCCGAGAGCACGATGGCCTTGGTGACGAAGAGGCGGCCGTCCTCTGGGTTCCTCTTGATGGCCGACTGAATGACATCCAAGGCGCCCTCAGTGTCCGGTTCTTTACCCATAACCAGGGCGCGGGCCAACCAACAAGCCCACTCAGAGCGATCTTCATCTTCAAGGAAGTCGGGGACGAGGGTTTCGAGGAGGTATCGACCTTCCTCAATTCGGCCATTCTCAATGGCTTCGATGGCTTGTTGAATCTCAGGATTAGGCAACGGGGGTTTCCTCATCGTTTGATGCTGTTCGCATGCGCAAATTACTAAACAAATCGAAGCATCGACACAAGCCAGGAGAAGCAGCCAAAGCAAGAAAGATCATGACAGGCACGCGAAAACGAGGCTCCGATTCGGGGCCCGCCGCAGGAATCAGAAGCAAGGCGGTTAACAAAAGCAGCCCGAAAATACGCTTGCGAGCCCCCAACTCAGAGAGCGTCTTGAAAAGACCGAGAGCTAAGCCTCCGTAAAGCACAAAGAGGAAGGTGAGGCTGATTAGCGTCACAATGATGATAGGGGCCAAGGCATGATCAAGCTTATCAGCGATGTCCCGAAGAGCCTTGGAATCAAAGGTTGAGAGGGCCGAGTAAATGCCAGTTCCGCCCTCATGAATGCCAGTGCTCTTCAGCACAGATCCGGCTCCTGGTGCTGCGAGCATGACGGCCAGGCCTCGGCTGCTCTGCTTGACCATCTCCTCCGGGCTTTCTTTGAGGATTTCAATGGCGACTTTAGTCTTGGACGAGGCGAGCTCTCGCGCTTTTTCAGGGGGTCTAAGGGGGTCGTCATCTCCGTATTTGCTTCGAAGCTCTTCTCGTACCTGAAGGTAGGGGCGACCTTTGATTTTAGCTTTGACGCCGGCGGCGCGATATTCGAGGAGGTTGGTTGCGCCTATGGTGGTGAGGATGATTCCTTTGGAATGATAGTAATTGCGGGCCATCCATAGGTTGAGCGGGAGCAACCCAAAGATAAGAGCGAGGATGAGAGTCGGGAAGGATGATCGACCGTCACGAAGCGCACGGAAGAGCGCGATGAGGGAGGGCAAGAAGAGAAAGAGTCCGAGGGGGCGGGTCAAGGTCGCCAAGCTCCCGAGGACCATGAGGGCGACCATCCATTTCTTGGAGTTTGAGGTGGACCAGACTTTCGAGAAAGCGAGGAAC
>JARGOJ010000739.1 GCA_029210225.1 Planctomycetota bacterium | reverse complement strand
AATCCTTGCCATCGCTGCTATCATTCTTCCAAGCTGGACCTGCAAGATCGATGTGCGCCCATTCGGTATCCGGTGGGACAAAATTGCTAAGGAAATACCCTGCTGTCAAGGCTCCACCCCAACGTCCACCAATGTTCTTAAGGTCGGCGTGATCGCTCTTGAGCATCTCGCCATACTCTTCGTCCTGGGGCATATGCCAGACGCGCTCACCGCTTCGATCTCCTGCTTCCATGAGATCTTTGCAGAGCTGATCGCTCTTACCCATAACCGCAGCCCGAATCGATGCCAAAGCGACGACGCAAGCACCGGTCAGGGTTGCGAAGTCAAGAGTGACAGCTGGCTTGAGGCGGTGACAATAACCAAGAGCGTCGGCCAGAATAAGGCGACCTTCCGCGTCGGTGTTGAGGATTTCGATGGTGTGACCTGTCATTGATCGGACAATATCCCCTGGTTTGACAGCGTCGCCGTCGGGCATATTCTCGGACGCAGGAACAACGCCGTAGACGTGAATCGGTAGCTTCAACGCAGCGATCGCACACATCATGCCGATCACAGCAGTTCCACCACACTTGTCGTATTTCATTTCCCACATTTTATCGGCGGGCTTAATGGAGATACCACCCGCATCAAAGGTCAGGCCTTTTCCGACAAGGCAGATAGACTCACCTTTGTATCCCTTAGGCTTGTGTTCCATGATGATGAGCTTTGCAGGCTCACGACTTCCCCGAGACACAGCGAGCAATGAGCCCATGCCCTCAGCAGCCATTTGCTTCTCTTCAAGGACCTTGACCTTAAAGCCATATTCCTTGCCGAGTCGCTTTGATTCTTCCGCAAGGAAAGTTGGGGTTGCGATATTCCCCGGCTCGTCAGAGATGCGACGAGTGTGATTCGAGGCGATCGCGATGGCTGTCGCATCGGCGATGGCTTTTTTTGCCTTCTTGGACGAGCAATAAAGCGTGATCTTCGTGGTCGTTTTATCAGCCTTCCGCTCGCGGCGGTGGCCTTTGACATCTTTGTTGTCGACCGTCTTATGATTCATGAATCGGTAAGACGAAAGAACAAGAGATTCGGCGATGGCCGCGGCGGTTGCGTCGTCGCCAGAGTCTAGACCAATATGATCGAAGACAACTCCAACGTTCTTTACTTTAAGCCCGCGAACGCTGTCCCAAATTTTTGCGACAGAGCGGCGAATTGACTCCAGGCTGAGACGGCCTCGTCGTCCTGTGCCAACCAAGCCAAGGCGCTTCGACTTGGCTTTGCCTTCGCAATAGAACATGCACACTTGCTTCGCTTTGCCGGTAAAGTCGCCATTGGCTACGGCGCTGTTCACTGTTGGCGCGAGATCGCCATAGTGATCGTGAAGCTCTTCGCCTTCAACAGCCAAAACATAGAGAACATCAAGTTTGGCTTTGAGTGGATCCGATGCGCGATGTTCGATTTGAATCACAAGAATTCCCCTTAAGATCCGACGCTTCCGCCAAATGAGGCGGAGAGATCTTCACAAGTTTCCGTTGTATAAGCACTTACACTATTTCACCGGGCCCCAAACCGCACGGTGAGTGAATCATTAATCGGAAACTATAGGGAATCGACCGAAACTCGGAAAGCTTCGACTTCACATTAAATTTTGCGTTCTACCACCAACTGACGAGAGTTTTAGCGGGTCTCGGCCATGAGGCGTTGAGATAAACGGACCGGATCGAGACCAAGCAGTTCGTGGACTGAGACTGTCTCTAGCAAGGCATCGTTCCAAGCAGGATTCGACTCCGTGACCATCGCTCGGACATCTTCATAACGACCAGCAATCCTTAACGACTGCACCCGATCGCGGGTCGACAAATCTTCACGAAAGAGCACATGCAACAATCCAAGTCCCGTAATCAAGCCCTCGTCGAAGAGCGGTGTGATCACAAGAGTCCGGCCGTCAACAGCGCCCAACCCGATATGAACCCTCGGCGCGCTGACCACTTTTCGTTTTGTTCCAGAGAGTGGTCCGCCGTTATCCACCCGAGAGACCATATCTTTCGAACATCCCGTTTTCTTGAGGGTTCGAATTTTTGAGCGAGCCGTGGGTAGTCCAAGGGGACTCAATCCCTCAACGTCATAGATCGTCGCCCCAAGGACATCCGAGACCATAGGATCAAACGCCGCCAAGGTTGAAGCGGTCGCTTCATCGAGGCGCTCCGCTGAAACCCCAGCTTCCGCAAGCGCTTTATAGAGATGACCGTCCAAGGGCATCGCCGCTTGCTCTCTAGATATTCCGACCGTCACAGTCTTCGCTTGATGCTTGATCGCGTCGATCGGACGCTTTAAATGATCGATCGCCAAGCTCAAGGAGGAGAGAACGATATGAAGCTGCTTAAGACGATCTGTTCCGTGGTTGTAACTCACCACCGCGTCAAAGCTGAGTTGACCCAAACATAGACGAAGCGCATCTCCAACCTGAAAGGCAAGATGAGCGGGCAGACCGCTGTTGAATCGACCTTCAAACAAATCGGTGAGGACCCCGCGAGCGAGAGGAGCCACTCTCTCTCGGAAACGGCGATAGATATCGAGACCTAAACCTTCATCTCGTTGAATATCCGCTTCAAGCTCCGAAACCGTGGCTTCAACAAACTCGCGAATCCGCTTGAGCACCAAGGCTCCCGAATCCAAGGACAGCGCAGCATAGTAGCCAAAGAGATGACCCGCTAACGTATTGAGAAGCAGGGCTATGCGGGGAGAGCTGACTGGGACTTCGATAACCGCCGTTGCGTAGGGAGCAAAGCGCGTCTCACCTCTGTCGCAGACGACGATTGGCAAGGCCGTATGAGCCTTGAAAATTCCTATCTCCTTCACGGCGTCCGCCGCTGTCGTGCCTGATAATCCTGCGGCACAGACAAAGATCATGGCTTCCGCGCTCAGGTCGATGTGCTTCTTATCCTCGATGGTGTCCGCCGACATAGACTTGTAGCAGAGCTCGGAGAGCTTGATGCGAATCTCTTCCGCTGCGAAGCGCCCTGGCCCGCTGCCAACGACGGCCCAATAACGACGCTTACCCGCTTGAGCCCGAGCGATACCACGGATCACATCGCGCTGTTCCATCACCTCATCCATGCGCCTCGGCAAGTCTCCAAGCTCCCTAAGGAACGACTCTAACTCGCTCGCTGGTACGGCTTTTAAGCGCGTCGCAAACTCGACTGCGAGTAAATACCCGGCGACAACCTGGCAATAGAAGGCCTTCGTCGATGCCACTGACATCTCGATATCACGGCCATCCGAAGTGTAGAGCACTCCGTCCGATTTAAAGGCCAGGTCGGAACCTCGGCGATTCACAATGCCAATGACCTGAGCCCCAGCTTCGCGGGCGAGGTCGACGGTGCGATTGGTATCAGTGGTGGTGCCGCTCTGGGACACGGCGATGATTAAAGTTTGCGCGTCCAGGCTATCCAAATGAAAACCGGATAGCTCTGTCGCTTTGAGTCCTAGAACCGGGATGTCCTTCTTTCTGAGCAAGGACGCCATATAGTCGGCGATCGCTCCGGCTGCAATGGAAGCCGTTCCCTGGCCGATCACAAAGACCCGGCGCAGCTTGCCCGACTCGATTGTCTTGGCGATAGACTCTGGAATCACACTCTTATCGAGACTGAGAACCGGGGGGGCCTCCGTTCCCGAGACCACCAGGCGCCCACGCAGAGTCTTGCGAACCGAACGCGAAGCTTCGCTAATCTCCTTCAGAAGATAGTGTTCAAACTCTGCTTTGTTAATGTCTCGCGTCGTGATCTTGGCGTGAAGACGGCGGGCATCGAAGTTGTCCTGGCGCTGCCCTGTGAAGCTGAATATCTCGGGAGCCGCGCCGTTGTCCAAGATGACGATTTCGCCGATCTCCTCTTCTGTTTCCCCGACTCCCTCAAGCTTTATGTACTCGTGGCAAAGCTCCACGACACCGTAGAGCTCTGAAGCGAAGAGCGCCCCGCCATCAGGGGTCAGTCCAACAAAGAGGCCCTGACCGCTTCCCCGCTGGGCCAGGTAAACACGCCCAGGGGCCGTCGAGCAGTGGGCCGCAATAGCATAGGACCCTTCAAATTCTCGGACGGCGCCTTGAAAGGCCTCGCCGAGATTGGAGCCGCTTCCATCTTCGTCCAAGCGGCGGTCGATCTCCACGGGGATAATCTTGGCGTCGGTGGTAATTCCCGACGACACCTTTCCAACCGCTTTACTGTGAAGGCGAGTCAGGAGGTTGGGATAATTGTCTATGTCACCATTGAGAGCTCCGACGAGAAGTCTTGAGAGGACCGCCTCTTTGGATTTCTTCACGAGTTCGTTTGTAAGCGGGTGGCAATTGGCTTGGTTGATCACACCATTAGAAGCCCAGCGGTTGTGGCCGATCACGGTTGTCTCGCCGTTCTCAAAGCTAAGAGCGCTGGCTAGAAATGAGTCGGCTTGAATACTGCTTCGCAGCGCGGTGATATTCGCGCCGAGGGCTCCGATCTCTTTCGCCTCTTTGTGGGCAAATCCGATGGAAACCTGACCGTCTTCATCACGAGCGACGACGATGGATTGATGGCGAAAGTCTTCGATAGCGCGACGTCGGTCCCACTCACCTTGAAGCGGACCTGTGATGGCTTGCTCTTGAAACGATTTGAAATCACCATCCGATAAGGTCACGACAGTCGCGAGACCACCTGAGTCTCGGCCTCGAACTTCAAGCCGCGCTAGGTTATTGAGGAGAATATTGAGGCGATAGAGTTCGAAGAGACGCTTGATGTTTGGAGCATTGGCGCCGTGGACCAAACCTTGAACCCGTTGAATGTTCCCGAGGGCATCTTTTGAGAGGCGCCATGCGATGTCGCGAAGGCGAGCGACGATTGCGCTGAGCTCTTCACTCTGTTTCGAGTCATTCAGTCTCTCAAGGCGCGACTCAAATTTATCTGCGGCCTCAGCAATAC
>JARGOJ010000738.1 GCA_029210225.1 Planctomycetota bacterium | reverse complement strand
GTAAATTCCAATGATAGGCATGGTGTAGACAACGAATTGACCAGCATAAGAGGGGTCTGTCAGGATTTCCTGGTACCCCATCAACGCTGTGTTGAAGACTACTTCAGCGACGAAATCGCCCTCCGCGCCAAAGGACCGACCATGGAAGACGCGACCATCGTCGAGCACCAAGATGGCTGGCTTGCGCTTTGTCCGAAATTCCCCGTGACTCATGACAGGCTCTTTCTCTCAGAAGATCAAAATCCGCTGAATCTTACTGGCTTTGCCGCAAAAATCCGCCCCTGCTTGCAAAAAATAACAAAGCCGGCAACGAGTCTCCGCGATTTTAGGGCGTGCTTGTATTAAGAATCGTCCTGGGTTGCCTTGTCCAGACGCGCCACAACTGCAAAGGTGGCGTCGTGATTCTGGGAATCTTCATTGTGCGAGGTGTATCCCATAACCAAAGAATCCAAAATAGCTTGGGTTCCGGGAAGGCTTTGCTCTTTGACCGAGTTTCGAATCTTTTTCACGGAGTATCGGTCGCCCAACTTATTCTTGGCTCGGGTGACTCCTTCACTCGCCAAGACAACGGCATCGCCCATATCCATCCACGCTGAAAAACTGAGCATGGCTCCGGACGAAATTTCTGCGGCGTTCCGAAGAACTTCACCCCGATTGTAAAAGCGTCGATAGAGCAGCGCAGACACGGCGCCTAAGCTTGTAGCCTTCAACTCGCCCTGTTCAGAGAGCCTCACGATGGTCAGGTTGAAGACAGCATCTTCGGGCAAAATACCCTTGAGGGCTTTCTGGGCGTGGGTGACCATGACTTCAGGAGGAGTCTTGGCGATCTCCATGACAGAGCGGACCGTGGCGCGGGCAAGGACACCATTCATGGCGGCTTGCAGGCCGCAACCTCGGACGTTGCCAATGGCGCAGAGGAGGTAGTTTCCTTGGGTGATGGATTCAAAGAAGTCGCCGCCGCCTTCCTGGGCTGAGACCTTTCGATTGAGAACCTGATAGAGGTCTGAGTTGGGTGTATTTCGGGGGCTGCTCTCTTTGCGAATGGTTTCGAGCATTTTGGCGAATTGTTGACTGCGTTCTTCGTACCGCAGGGCTTCGACGAGCTCTTTGGCGGAGTCTTCATCAAGGGCGTTGGCGATGGATTCTTGAATGCGATCGATCGCGCTATTGCCGAGTGTTACGTCGTTGTTTCCGACAGCGAAGCTCTCCCTATGGAGTTCTCCGCTCATTTCACCGACCATGCTCTTTGGGTCGAAGAAGAATATGAGGGTGCGCCCGATGCGTGCGGCGTCCCAAGATCGCAGGGGCTCTTCGGAAATGCGATCGCCATTGAGGTAGCTACCGTTGTGGCTCTTCAGATCGCGAATGCGGTAGCCGACTTCGGTGGGCTCGATAATTAAGTGACGTCGTGAAATGAGGTTGTCTTTGAGGACCACTTCGCAATCGGGTGAGCGACCGAAGCAGATGCTCTTCTTGCCATTCAACTCATAAAACAAATGACCATTGTCTGAGACAATAATCAGTCGTGGAAGTGTTGATGGCCCAGCACCCATGGATGGACAGCCTCCGCCCTTATATTTGCAAGAATACGACGCTTTACGAGGACAAGAGTGTAGCAGGATTTCAAAGAAAGCTACATTATGAACGATCTCGAAATCGAATCTGGTCCTTCAAGATAAGAATGGCCGGCTTACAATCAATCGTCCAGGCCAAATAAAAGTTTCGCCCTCTTCCTTTGAGCGACCATTAGAACCCTCTCTTTACAGGGCTTGGGGATGAGAGCGTCCTCGATGAGGGCCTCTCACTAGAACAACGACGCGTTATGGAGAAAACCTTCCTCAATATTGTCAGCGGCCGGTCAAAAGGTCTCGGCGCCGAGCTTGCCCGTGGATCGCTGACGGCGTTGTCTTGGGGCTTTTCGGCCGGGGCTCGGTTGCGGGGAGTGGCTTACAGCAAAGGCTGGAAGTCGATCACCAAGGCGCCGATGCCTGTTATTTCTATTGGGAATCTGACAACCGGCGGCACAGGGAAGACGCCGATGGTGATCTGGTGCGCCGAAGGCTTGATGAAAGCGGGCTACAAAGTCGCGGTTTTATCTCGGGGTTATGGCGCCAAGGCTGGAGAGATCAACGATGAAGGGCAGCTTATTCAAGAGCGCTTGCCCGAGATTTGCCTCTATCAGAATCCCGATCGAATCTCGTCGGCCTTTCAGGCGGCGAGCGACGGTTGTCAGGTCGCGTTGCTCGATGATGGCTTTCAGCATCGCAAGCTGCATCGCGATTTGGACCTTGTCTTAGTCGACGCGACCAACCCTTTCGGTTATGGAGCCTTGTTGCCGCGAGGATTACTTCGCGAGCCGATGACGGCGATTCAAAGGGCAGGGGGGGTGTTGATTACCAGGGCGGAGAGTGTCTCTGCGGAAAGAATCACTGAGATTCGAGAAACACTGAAGAACTTGGGGGCCCCCGGGGACGTATGGACCGTGGTGTTTTGTCCGAGCAGACTGAGAAGCTTGACGAAGCCGCAGGATGCCTTTTCGTTGGACTGGCTTAAGAATCAATCAATCACTGTGGCGAGCGGCATTGGGAATCCTCAGGCCTTTGAACAGAGCTTAGAACAGTTGGGAGCGACGATCCTCGACCGCCATCATTTTCCTGATCACCACCTTTATTCTCTGGAAGATCTCGATATCCTTGCTGCCAAGAGTCAGAAAAGCTCGGCTGTTCTGGTCACTGAAAAGGATGCCGTCAAGCTCGCTCCACTTTTGGCGAAGCATCCAAAATTCGAGACTCGCCTGTTGGCCCTCGCCATCGACGCCGAAGTAACGCCCGTAACCTCTCTAAAGGATCGAATACATGACATTGCCGCCGGACGATCACGGTCCGCTTGACTTCAAAGACATCGAAACGATGCCTATTCAGAGTCGCCAACATCTTGTCAGGGTCAAAGATTTTGCCCAACCCATCGATCCCAAAGATTCCTTCGGAGAGTTCTGGGACTCTCTTCCTCAATTTCTCGCCGTGAAGGGTTTGAAAGAGCTGTCTAAGCATATTGCTCGGGCCAAGATCAACAAACGGCAAATCGTGGTGGCTCTGGGCGGGCATGTCGTGAAGGTCGGGCTCGCGCCGATTCTCATTGATCTTGTCCAGAGAGGCTTTATTACAGCCCTAGCGGGAAATGGAGCGGTCGCCATTCACGACTTGGAGATCGCCATGATTGGTGAGACCTCCGAGTTTGTTTCGGACACCATCGCCGATGGGCGCTTTGGAATGATTCGTGAAACCGGTGAGATCTTTGCCCGGGTCTTGCGGCGGGCGAGAGAGGAAAAGATCGGTTTTGGCCGGGCGGTGGCGGAGGAGATGGAGGATGGTGATCGCTATCCTTATCGGGAATATAGCTTGATTTACCAGGCGGTGAAGGCGGGCATTCCGTTCACCGTTCATGTGGCGATCGGGAACGACACCATTCACGCGGTCCCTGGGATCTCTGGAGAGGATATTGGGGCGGCGAGTTACCTCGACTTTCGGATTTTTGCCAACGTCGTCACGAAGCTCTCTCATGGGGCCTACGTCAATATTGGCAGCGCGGTCATTTTGCCAGAGGTCTTCTTGAAGTCAGTTTCCATCGCTCGAAACCTCGGTCATAAGTTAGAGGGGATTGTCAGCGCCAATTTCGACATGATCCAGCACTATCGCCCGACGGCGAATGTCTTGCGGAGACCGGTTGCGCGAGGTATTGCTGTCACGGGACATCACGAAATCAATGTGCCGCTGCTTCGGATGGGTGTCTTAACGGAGTATGAGCGGCTGATCGCAGGTCGCTCTTAAAGAGCGCTTCTTGCGGCCTTGATTACTCGCCGTGGCTACGGATGCTCTTGAGCAAAGTTGTGACATAGTCGAAGAAGGCGGGAGCGCGAAAGAAGCGGCCGCGGATGTGGAATCCAAGGCGCACCCCAGCTCCATCATCAATTCTCGCTTTGGTGTTTGCTTCGAGGCGGTTGCCATCGAGGTAGGTGCCGTTGGCAGCGTCGGCATCGGAGATGTGCCAGATATTCTCACGGGCGTTGTGAGTGAAGTAGCAGTGGAATTTGGAGACGCTTGCGACGTTGACGAGGAGGTCGCTTTTGGGAGCGCGGCCCAGCGTGATAATGCTCTGAAACTTGCTATCTCGCTTTTTGATGGTCAGGACCGCGAGGTTTGTGGAGGAGTCGCGGATTTTGGCGGCGATTTCTTCGATGTTTGGCCGCGTGCCTGATTCGAGTTTTGATGTGAGGCGCTGGGTGGCAAATTTGAAGTCGTCGAGCTCGGAGTTCACTTCTTCGTCGCTGATCGTTTCAATGAGGAAGATTGGATAGGGGTGCTTGGCAACATACTCTTCGCGCCCGGATTGGGTCACTTCTAATATGTAGTCACTCAGGGGAATACCGCTTGTCACTTTAGTTGCGTCCATGGTCACCCGTTTGCCCAATCAAGAAATTCTCGCCGTCACAAGAATTGGCCTCATTATAGAGGCGGCTTCGCCCTTCAACACCAGAATATTTTAGATCCATTCCAGCTTGCTTGTTTTCACGCCCATCTTCAAGTGTTCGCTCAATGAAAAAGCTGGCCCTGCCACTCTAATATCAAGCCTTCGATCATATGATAATTCCCGAATGACCTTTGATAAAAAGCCCAAAAATCTCAGTTAGCGAATTTCTCTAATTGCAAATATTAGCTCGACTTAGGCCCATACTGGCGGTGGAACTTTGTCATTAAATTGACGATAAGGGACCTTGCCGCCACACTGAGCAGAGACGGGCCTGGCGTTTCGGTTTATCCCCACAATTCCCCCCCATTAGAAATCGGAGCGCTAGGCCTTTCTCTCATTTTGTTCCTAGAAATGAGAGTTTCCGTGTCCTACTTTCGAGAACCAGTAATGGGACAGAACTCTTT
>JARGOJ010000737.1:2849-4936 GCA_029210225.1 Planctomycetota bacterium | reverse complement strand
AATGACTTTGTGTGGGAGTTTGAAAGAGACTCTCTTTGGTAGGCGATTTGAAAGAACGTGAGCCTGAGAAACAAAATGACGGCGGATTGATAAATGTGTTTGCTCTGAACTTGGCTGAGCAACTCTCCGTTATGAGTTTCATTGCAACGATCAAAGCCTCGAATGAGTGTTTGAAGCACTAATTGAGTTTGACCACTGAGATGGCTGGGTTTCGGAGGCTTCTTGCTGAGTTTTCGAATTCTGGGCATTGGGACGATCTAGGCCATTTCAATGAAAAAAGAGAACTGCGTTGGAGCAGTTCTCTTTTTGGATTCATTGAGAGCAGGTGATATCAGGGTAGATGAGAGGACGCTCTATATTTTTCGCCTTTGCATTCTTTGCAGCTGGCTTTTTGATAGTCGATTCCAGTGCCATCGCAGCCCCAGCAACGCTCAAGGAAGGAATTAATCTTCCATTGACCTTTCACTTTGACGAGGACGAGGACATAGCGCGCCTTTTTCATTTCGTCTTCGTCTTTATCATTATTGCGCGCTGCTTCGCTTTCCGACATCGCGCTATAGTGGAACTTAAGAGTGTTTTCGTCGATCTCTTCTTTTTTGACGAGGGTGTATTGCCTCGAGTCAAACTTCCGCTCTCTTGCTTTCTTTAGGGAGTCGCCTACGTATGATTTTAGGAATTTACGGTAGGCGTTCAGACAGCGAGCTTCAAGGCTTCTTTGGGTGCGTTTTGATTGATTAAGCGCGTCGGCAAGGAGAGAGAAGGTCGATTGAGGATTACTTAAATCCGGCTTCGCTTCAAGCTTTTCCTTTTTTGGCAAATTGGTGGTGATGCTTGGCCCACGTTGGAAAGATCGATCAGGGGTGAATCCTTTTCCAGCGCAGCCCCTGCAGACTTTTGTGTCATTGCAGTTGTGGCACTTATCCCCGGGGGTCTTTGGGCAGCGCGTGCATACTTTCTCTCCTTTGCAGGAGTAGCAGCCTTGCTCCATCGATTTAATGAAGAGCTTGCCGTCGACAGTGTGGACCGTGGCGCGACCTCGTGTGTCGTTCTTACGAGTTTTAATACCCGCACCTTTACAAGCTTTACAATCTTTCGTGCTGGTTTTTGGCGTGGCTTCAGGATCGCATTTAGGGCAGGGACGACTTGACTCGAAGCTCGTGCTGAAATGAACGATCGTTTCAGTTCCGGACTTTTCAGTCTTTTCAATTTCAAGTTTGTACGTCGGTGGATGTTTCTTGAAGAACTCCAACTCTTTGAGGACAGGACCGAACTTTTGTTTTTGAGCGGCTTCAGTCATGAGAGGTCCAAGCCAAGCTCTCTCTGATTCAATCTGAAGGGTTTGCATCTGTGCGAATACGGAGCTTTTCGTTCTCAGATTTAACAGGACATTGAAGAAGGACTTGACGAGGGCCTCGGGGCTATCCCGCTTGACAACTTTCTCGTCGAAGGTCAATTCCATGTCGTCGATCGTCTTCCCCTTCCAGCCGAAGCCTTGTGCCATGGCGGAGGAGGAAAAGAGAAAGGCGAGGAAAAGGCTCGCGAGAATGATTTTGAAGGCTTTCATAGTTTCTCCAGTCGCATTGAGCGACAAAGTGTGTCAATCTTCGGATCAGTATAGGGGTGCGTGGTTTCGAATACAAGGATTGCCTCTATACATATAGATTGTGCGTCGGCGGATCTAAGCGAGGTGTCGGCGTTTTTAATAGAAGAGGCTCTATGCCTCATGTCGCAAAGAATAGGTGTCTCTGCCTAGGATTTCGATTTTCGATCATTCTTTCTCTGTCGCTCGCCATGGAAATAGCCTGAAAACTTGGTCGGACGGGGATCGCATTGCGGCCTTGGAATTGGCAGAGCGGGCTGCACAGATTATTCGTGGACCCTTTTTAGTCATTGGCCTGGCGAAAACTGAGGCCGGGGATTGGATCATTATTGAATGCAACGATGGTCAAGAGAGCGGCTACGCCTGGCCCTCACCCTTTCTGCTTTGGCAAAACATTGTTAACGAAGAAAAACGACGCCTGTCACTTCCTCCTGACTAAGCATCAAAAGGGAAGTGACGGCCTTCGTTCGATAAGATCTTTGCTGAG
>JARGOJ010000737.1:0-2838 GCA_029210225.1 Planctomycetota bacterium | reverse complement strand
TCCAGTAAAATTTAAAGTCGAGGCCAATACTCACTTTCTTGGTGATCTTAAAATCGACTCCTCCACCAGCCATAAAGCCCGCATCGAGGTAGGTGATCCCATCGGTTGGAGGCGTTTGAACTTGAAGATTGCCGCCAAAGAAGATGAAGGGCAAGACCGTTTCTGAGACACTGAAGCGGAGCATGGGACCCGCGAGGATATTGGCGTAAGAGCTTGTGTTGGTTGCGTTCGTAATGGGGGCTTTCGCTTGGCCAGACTTATTATTCTGGCGATAGACGATGTCGAGCATTCCAATGAGGTCGACGCCGTCGAAGATCTCAATCCAGAGTGGCAGGCGAATTCCAATCCCACCGCCGAAGCCAAACTGTTCATCTTCTCCTGGAGAGAACGCATCATTTCTTCTGTTATGTGTGAGCCTGTAATACTCGCCTCGCAATTGAAGCTGAAATCCGAGGTCTCTCTCGTCTTCGAGTCTCTCGTCGCTTTTTTTGTCTCGGCTGCTCAATTCATCTCTGAGAGAATTGACCTCGCGCTCCAGAGCTCGGAGACGAATGGTTATGGATTCATCGTTGCCCTTTGAGTCTTGAGCGAAGGCGGGTGCTGTGAGCATAGTCAAGGCAATGAGTGAAAATAGAATTGTGCGCGACATTGTTTCTCCCGGAGATATCAATGGATTTCAATTGTTTCGTTGTGAGGGGAGACCCTTTAGCAGAATACGAACCAATCGCTGTGCTCACTTTTGCATTTAGCTGTGAGGCCTTATAACAGCTTGGCTAGAGCTGTCCATTTCGCAATGAGCTGGTCTTTGGGGAGTGTTTGATGGTGTGCGAGATTAGTCGCGAGGCGGAAATCTTCCGTGAATTAATGGCCGTTTTTCTCAATCGCAGGGTCTGCGCAATGCTCGCAGGGGACAGGCTCTTCCTTATTTATAGGGAAGGCGTCGTAGCAGACTTTGAGTCCGAGTAGGATGAGCGCGATGGCGGCAAGCTTCTGGAGTTTTCCGGCGGACATCTTCGTCCAGCTTGACAGTTTCGAGACGAGGATGAGTGCGGGGGAGCTGGCCAGAGCAAACATGATCATGAACAGCGCTCCAGAGAGGGGATGCCCAGTGGAGACAGCCTTACCGTAGACGGCATAGAGGAGCCCGCAAGGGATGAAGGGGGTGAGTAGTCCGAGGGCCCAGGCGGCGCTTTGCCCGGAGGACCCCAGGACAGAGCGATAGAGTTTGCTCCCGGCCTGTTTGACCGAGCTTAACCAGGACAGGCGGGCTAGCAAGCGTTGGCGCCATGGGAGGGGAGTGAGGGAGCTTAGGCCGGCCAGGACCATAAGGGGGCCTCCGACAAAGGCGGAGAGCTTGGGGAGCCCGGAGAGCAGGCTATACTTATCGACCACCGCCCCTAAGAGACCAATGATAAATCCCATGGTGCCGTAGCCCAGCAGTCGGCCCAAGGAGTAACTTATGGGAAAGCTCCACCAGCGAGAGGGCGATGATTTGGGGGTGAGGGCCGCGACCAAGGGACCGCACATAAAGAGGCAATGGAAGCCGCCGGTTAACCCGAGAATGAGGGCGGATACCACTAATTCGAAGAAAGCGCTCATAACTTCGCATCAGGATCTATTAAGAGAAGAGAGCCGGTCGTCGTTAGCAAAGCCCGATCCGAAATACTCATGACTTTTGGAAGCGACTGCGGGGATTTTGTCACGATGACTGCGCGGGCCGTGGAAAATTGCGCGCAATTTTGTCGAGCTGCTCTCCAGGAGCGGTTTGAATGCTCTTCTTTCCCGAATTGAGCGATTGGCTTCATCCTTGCTTAGAAAGGTTGACCTGTCGCAACAAGATCATTTCTAGGGAAGGATGTTAAAGAATCCATGAATGTAGGGAAGCGACGTGATCCGGGAAAAATGGTGGCCATTGGAACCATTATTCTCGTCTACGTAATTTGGTTTCAGGGCATGAAAGCTGTTCCTGAAGCTGCAGAGTTTCAATCGATTGAGCGTTCGGTGAAGGATTTTCCGACCTCGATGGCGTTGAAAACGAAATACGAAGAGCCCTCTGAGGCTGCAAAATCGGGGCAGAAAGTCTATGAGCAATACTGCATAGGTTGCCATGGTGTCAGTGGTTCTGGAGATGGAGTCGCGGCTGCATTTCTCGATCCTAAGCCCCGAAATTTTAACACCGGCGTCTTCAAGTTCACAAGCAGTGTGCAGGGCACATTGCCGACCCACGAAGACCTGATGAAGACGGTCACCGAGGGGCTCCCCGGTAGTTCTATGCCGTCGTTTCGTCTCTTGCCTGAGGCCGAGCGGAAGAATGTCGTCGAATTCATTCTTCATCTCACCAGAAACGTTCGTTACTTCAAGGTGCTCAACGCCATTGTGACCGACGCGATCATCAGCGCGGATGAAGAGGATCCCTTCACCAAAGAGGTTTTGAAAGAAGCCTTGGACGACGATGCGGATATCTTGATTGTTCAAGAAGCCAAGGCGATGTTCCCACAGACAGTGGAGCCCGAGCTTGACAGTGACTCATTAGTTGCTGGGCGCTTGACCTTCTTGAAGAGCTGCAAGAGTTGTCATGGTGAGGCTGGGCAAGGTCAGACAATGCGCGATCCCGATGGGAAGGTGCAGCTGGACGACTTCAAAGAGCCATCCCGTCCACGGGATTTGACGACTGGAATTTTCCGTCATGGCACCGATTCTCGCTCGATCTGGTATCGCATTAAGCGTGGTCTCGACGGCGCGATTATGCCGACGACCGGCAGCGCATCAAGTGATGATGCTTGGCATACCGCTCATTATGTTCAGTTGCTTTTCGATGCGTCTCTACAAAAGAAGTAT
>JARGOJ010000736.1:793-4938 GCA_029210225.1 Planctomycetota bacterium | reverse complement strand
TGGGGTCGTGGTCAATGATTCTATTTTGCTCGTGGAGTTTATTAAGCTTCGCCGTAGGGAAGGGTTCTCCGTGGAACAATCGGCGCTGCGAGCTAGCCGCGAGCGCTTTAGAGCGGTGCTATTGACATCAGTCACAACAATTGTCGGTCTGGTCCCATTACTTTCTGAGACGAGCACTCAGGCGCAGATTCTCATTCCTCTGGCGGCGAGCATTGTCTTTGGCTTGATGGCATCCACGGTGCTTGTGCTCTTCGTCATCCCTGTGTTCTACACGATCTTAGACGACTTCGGATTGACGGCGGCTGTGGAGAAAGAGAACCACTGACGGAGAATCGAGCGTGTTTCTTGAGTCTCCATAGCGACACTATGAAGCTTACACGCCGGTCATCTAAAAAGGTTCCCAGCAACAGTATCGAAGCGCCCTCTGCTCTTCATAAACGGCGCACCATCAACTGGGAATGGAACAGGCAGCCCGGAAGCCATGGGCGTCGCCCTTTAACTCTGGGGGCGACGCTCGAAATGGAAACTCCAGGTTCCTGACCCAGCTTTTATAAGATCCACCCGCTATCAGCTGCCAATCTTTGCTGTCTCGTTGGGGCATCGCGTCAGGCAACCACTCCCAATTGTTCCCGAACATATCCACCAAACCGAAGGGATTCCAAGCCTTCATGGCATCGTGTTCACTGCTTTCGTGAAGATGAGGCTTCGAGTTAGCGTCGATCTTTCTTGTCGAGCTTTCCTCGAAGAGAGACATATCCCAGCGATAGCTCTGCGGTTCTATGCCTGAGTGAAAAGCCCAGGGAGTTCGTTCATCGTAGATAGTCCCAGCGGCGCCATAAAGCCACTCTTCCCGACTCGGTAGACGAAGCCCATAGGCCTTAAGCCAATCACAGCTATCTTCGTAGTCCAAACCAGTGAGAGGTCTAAAAGACCCATTCTCTTTATCGTCGGCTTCAACAACAGGCCAGCGGCCAAGTAAGAAGGGTTTCACAGTTATCTTGGGAAGTTGGGAAAGCTCATAAGGCTCATCAAAGCTCTCGCGACGCTTCTTGAAAGGCCAGGAAGGGACTTGTCCAGGAATCAATTGAAGCTCAAGACCAGTTTCCCTATGAATAAAAGTCGCGAGACGAAAGCCATTTTTACAACGCTTAACCTCAAATGGGAAATGGCAGTTGCAGCATCGATGGCTAACTATCTTGGCATTCCAATAACCCGAGCGACACCGACAATTCTGGCAACCCCGAGCTTTAAGGTATTTTGTCTCCCAGAATCCAATCCTATCGAGTTCAATGATCTCAGACATGCGACGTTCCACTTCGAGGATCGCCATATCCTGAATGAGTGGAGGAGTCTTGCTCCAAATCCCATGGTCACGCAAGGGCTTTAATAAAATCCTTGACCCATCTATGCGAGCCTTTATCAGCATTAATTCACAGCGTAAAAGCTCATTGAATGGATCCGCCGCAACGGCGCGTTGAAGCGCCTCATATTCTCTGTTCATGATCATTCCATAACGCAACGCTCCCCCAAGACCTTTGTTCAAAGCTCTCTGGGGAGGTCTGGCAGAAAAAGTAGTGGAGGCTCGTTTCAGTCTTTAAGGAAAAAGACACGAGCAAAGAAATTGGCCGGTGTGGCCAAGAGGAATCAGCCATCAGAACGATGACTAACGAAGTATATAAAGCACAGAAAGGTCGGCTCAGAGACACAGAGGACCGTTTATAGATCCTCTGCGTTCTGCGCAACTCTGTGTTTCATCAACTGAAACTTGGGTATTCACGCGTATTCACGAACCTAGGGGCAACCAGCCGCGCTTCTCAATGGCGCGAAAGTTCGGTTCGTCTTTAAAAGAGAGTAAGAAAGTCGCCAGCCCCAGAAGCACTGAGTCGTTCGTGTCTCCGTAGAAACAGGGGACGTAGATAGCATTGCCGAAGTTGTCTTCGCACTTTCTTGGGTCGTCCTCGACGATGATCATTCTATCTAAAGAATATCCGAAGGACCTCAGCTTCTTTAACTTCTTTACGCCGTAACTCTCCCGCGACTCTGGTTCAGCCCGCCAGGTACACTTCGACCCAGACCAGACAAACTTTAAGCGCCAAGGGTCTGGAAAGATCCGCGCAACAATCGCTTCAACATAGTTCTTCGATGCCGCTGACCACACCGCGATATCGAAATCGGCCCAGAGGCTCTCCAAGAACACTTCAAAGTGCGGCCTGAGATAGACATGAAATCCGCAAAACTGCATCTTCGGTGGCCCTTGAAGCTCTCTAGTCGAGTGAATCAATGTCTCATCTAAATCCAAAACCAATAGACTCGGCCCCTGAGAGCTGTTTTCACAAGCCCGATCCGGCTCCGGTGAATCACCGCCTTCACTGTCCACACCTGGGTCCTCCGCCAACATTGTTCTCTCCCTTGCGCTCCAGCAAGTATCACAGTTCACAAAAAAACGAAACCCGGCCTCTGAATTCGCGTTCATAAAGCCAGCATGTTTGTATGACTGATTGAAACTGACTGTCTTTCCTATTCATTTGAGGAATCCTGATGAACACTCCACGAATCGCACTCGCAGCCCTCCTTCTAATTCTTCCCTGGTCATCCTTGCGGGCCCAACCCGATCCTATCAAGGAACCCAAGCTCAAGGCCGAGGCAGTCAGCGGCCCCAAAGTATGGGTTCATGACAAGGTTGAAAAGCGCCTACGAAGAGGCCCGGTTCAAGTCAAAGTTTGGTTCGACAAACAATTGCTCGGCACCGGCTCGTCCTATTTGAAACGCGCCCAAAGCCTCGAAGGCTGGACCCGCTCCAAGCTCCGCATCCAGTCTATGAAAACCCTCAAATCAATCGCAAAGCAATCCTGGAACAAGGCCGCTCCAAGTATCAACACCGCGGTAAAAGCTGGCGCGATCCAAAAGATTGAACGTCACTGGATTATCAATGGCTTCACCTGCACCATTGACAATAAAGGCCTCAACGCACTCAAAGCCATTCCCAACGTCAAAAAAATCTTCTACAGCGGCCTCGGCCAACGACGGCGCCCAAAAGCCCACAAAGCTCAATTCTTTAAAAAGACACCCCGCCCCAAATTCAATCCCAAGCGCTACCAACACCCCTGGTATACCCGTTCGCTCCTCGCCGACAAAGTGTGGAAAGACCTGGGCATCACTGGGAAGGGAACCCTCAACATTGTTCATGATGGCAACTTCCTCTTCAATGAGAATCTAACCGCGAACCTCTATCGCAACCCCAATGAGATTCCTGACAACGGAAAGGACGACGATGGCAACGGTCTTATTGACGACTTCCACGGCTGGAACTTTGCCTCAGAGAGTCCCGACTTAAGTCCTCGCCAAGGCTCAAAAGGCCGTGCGTCAAGCCAGAGCCATGGCTTCAATTGCGCCTCGATTATCAGTGGCGTCGGAACCAAGAAGACCCCCTACGGATTTGGCTTGGCCCCAGAGAGCCAATGGGCCGGACTGATCGCCGGATCAAAGATTGAAGCCGCCGTCGAATGGGCTATTGAACACAAAGCTGACACTTATAGCATGAGCTTCAGCATCCCCAATCTCGGGGAATACCGTAGCCACTGGCGCAAGGTCCTTGAGCACGGATCTTTCTGCGGCATCTACTTCGTCTCAGGAGCCGGCAACTTCGCCAAAGATGTCCCCACACCCATTCAAATGCGAATCCCCGAAGACATTCCCCACGCCGTCTTCGCCGCCGCAGGCATCCAGCGAGATTTCTCAAGAACCTCCTTCTCCAGCCAGGGTCCTGTTCACTGGGATACCGAGCACTACAAAGACGGAACTGTTCAAAAGCCCGCCGTTTGTGCCTTCAATCGTAAGCTCCCCAAACTACTCCTCGACGGCGGTATCTCCGACCAAGCCATAAGCGGCAACTCCTTCGCCGGTCCCATGTATTGCGGAACGATCGCTCTCATGCTCTCCGCCGACCCTGAGTTACTGCCCTGGGACCTACGTAAGATCATTACCGCGACCGCGACAGACGTTGGAGAAAAGGGCGTGGACTATCAAACAGGTCATGGATTAATTAACAGCTATCGCGCCGTCAAAGAAGTCTTACGCCTCAAGGCCATCCGAGAAGCGAACCATACTTTGTCATGCCTTTCATTGAAGGTCACGACCTAAAGACC
>JARGOJ010000736.1:0-783 GCA_029210225.1 Planctomycetota bacterium | reverse complement strand
GCATTCACCGGGAGAACCCAAGGCGATGTCTTTAACAAGGCCCCAAAGCGCCTTTCACGCTGCGTTGTAGTCAGCGTAGAGAAAGGCAGCCAAGCCGAGGTCCTCGGACTTAAGATTGGCGATGTCTTGGAGAGCATCGCTGGGAAAACGCCCTTAAATCGCCAACAATTCCGAACACTGTCCGCGCCGCTAAAACAGGAAAACACTTATCTACGTGCGTTATTCAAGAGAGGAAAGAAGAGCCTTAAGCTGGAGCTTCATGGGCCAAAGCCTGGTTTTCGAATCGCTCCTAAAACTGTGTATCCAGAGCCGAGCTTTCGTTAGTCGCGGCCCGCTATTTTTGCGACTTCTTCTTTGTCGCAATGATCTCTTTGATATTCAAGCTCGACCTGGACAGCTTCGATTCCTTCGACTTTTCCCGCTCCACTTTTGTTCGTCCTTCGTCGAAGTAGTATGTATTCACAGTCTGAGTCTTCGCTTTTGAATGGACTGAGAAATGACTCCGCTTTAGAAAAGACAGGCCATAGATATAGTCGAGGTCAATCGCATTGCTATATTGACTTTGAGATTTAAAGGAAAAGCTTCGGCAACGGACGCCACAAGAAATCCCGCCCCCAGAGTTCTTTGCTTTGTCTTTAAAGACAGTCTTTCGCTTCAATCGAATCCCTTTTTTGCGGCGACTCTCCAAAGGTAAGGCGAATGGCTTTGGTGTGTTGTCACCGTAGTAGAGCTCGCCGAAGAAAGTATGCTCCACCTTCCACATGTCTGTCCGTGGCACACCTT
>JARGOJ010000735.1:4533-4940 GCA_029210225.1 Planctomycetota bacterium | reverse complement strand
GGTCGACCAAATGTATTTCATGGAGTCGGCAATTTTCGAGATCGGACCTCTGTGGGTAAAGACAGCATAGTGTCCTGCTTCGATGTCCATATCGACCATCCCCTCGGGAATCGGCGCGTCTGATTCGACCTTGACCCCCGCCAAGTATTCGAAGCGATCTCCCTTGCATTGACCGATGCCAAAGGCCTCCATTCCAACACGCTGAGTCATAGTCGCTGTTCGCGGCATAAACTGCTCCCAGAGCTGGCTGATCCCCTGCGCTTTGTTTAGCTCATAGCTCTCGCCCAAACCAATGACTCGAAAGCTCTGAACATCTCTAAATTCCGGTTTCATTCGTGGTCCCTTAATATCTAAGTTTTTAAGATCTCTAAGTTGGAGAGGAGGACAAAAGAGAGAGTCGATGGCGA
>JARGOJ010000735.1:0-4523 GCA_029210225.1 Planctomycetota bacterium | reverse complement strand
TACTTCCCCGGAGCCAAACCAAACTGCCTTTTGAACGCTTTTGAAAACGATGCCTGGCTCTCAAAGCCATAAGCCAAAGCGATATGAAGAATAGAACAATCACTCGATTTCAAACGATTCGCAGCCTCCGTTAACCGGCGCTTTCGGATGTATGATTGAATAGGCCACCCCGTCGCATCGGCAAAAATCCGATGAAAATGAAACGGTGAACAACGCGCTGCTGTTGCGACATCTGAGAGTGTCATTTGTCCCTTAAGGTTCTCCTCGATGAATTCGAGAGCTCTTTTTATCAAGTGTTTGTAATTCAAAGCGTTCCCTTCCTATGCCCCACACTTTAGCCGAACTCAAAAACGGTTTTTTGTCCGATCTTGCTCCCTTCTTCAAAGTGGCGTATTCCCCACATCATCTCTGAAAGTTCCTCAATTAACAAACGAAGCTCCTGTTCTTCCACAGGATGGGCTCTAAAAAACTCTCGCTTTCAGAACTCTTCCTCAGCCCCCGAAACAAGGTAAATAACCGCTAAAAATCACTCCCCTTTATGGAGCTCTGATAAAATGTCAAGCAATGCAAACAGGATGATTCTGGCCTGTCAATAAGAGAGGAACCCACTGAATGTCATTTATTGATCGACTGAAGAAGGTTTTTCAATCCGGGTCTGGTGAAAAGCGCCTGAGTGTCTCCTTGCTTACAGGCCATACAGTCAGCTATCGACTCACTCAGGACGACGAAGAGAGCCTCGTCATTCGATTTCGTTGCTTGGGCGTCAACCGGAGTGAACCCGGTGCCTGGGTGGTCCTGGCCGATATGAGACAAGGAGCCGTTCAAAGCGTCGCCATGTTTCGCGTGCCCGATCGCGGCCCCCATCTTGCCGCGTTAAGAGCCACTCCTATGAAAGCCGAAATCCTCTTTGGCGATGGCGGCGAGAGCCCCATGGTCGCGGTTGAGAGCCAGATGCTCGTGGCTCAAAAATTACTCAATGCCCGTCATCATGAGCTTGTCGCCGCCTCCCTCGAATCCCTAGTGACTATGGATTCAACGCCGTCTGGGGTCGAGGAAATCTTTTCCTACACCGACGCACGCCCCACCCTGAATTACGAAGAGCGCTTCTTCCTTAGTCCACAGGTGCCTATCACCGGTCTCGCCGGAAGCTCTCTCGCTCAGAAAAATTATCAAATTCGCTTGCAGGGCTTTGGCTGCCACAACGCCCATCCTCAATGGATCGGCTCTTGGGACTACATCGACTGGGAGCACAGTCGCCCCATTCAATATGAAAACATCCAAGTCTCCCTCCCAGAAGCCTGGCTCCTCGCCCCTCTGGTTCGAGACCATCCCCAATTGGTTCAAAAAGCCTCGAAAGATGAAATGGGCTCCCTTGAGCTGACGACCACAGAGGGAGGGCAGAGCTGCCTCGTCAATGTCTTCGTCAGTTGCTTTGAGGGAGGAGAAGGCGAACTGAAAGAACGCGCCGCCTTGATACTCGGACGAGTTCGAGAAGACAAGGGAGGGCAGGGTAGTCAGGTCGTCATTGATAAGAAAGGAGAGCGAGGTCAGGATTTACTTTTGCTAGAGCTTCCAGGGGAGGAAAAGACAGGCCTCGCGACCTGTGCTTTAATCTTCAATAAGGAGAGAAATCAATTCGCGAAGGTCTCGGCCAATCACTTCATTTCCAATGATCATCCCCAGAGAGAAAGCTGCCTCACGAAGGCCCGCGAGGTCTTTTTAGAGATGATCAATAGTTTTGAATTTATTAACAAATGACAAAGAAACCATCGCTTGCGTTGATTGACCTGTCATTAACCGAGCCCACAACAGAAGCGCGGGACACGCTCTTCGACGAACGCCGAGACAAGCTAAAGAAGCTCGGTGATGTCCTCGGTTTCCAAGCCGTTTTTATTCATCCCGCCGATTTACTGAGAAGATCGGAAGCGGCTCTCCAAGCTATCGAAGAAAGCCAAGCCGCCTGGTGGTTTGGACGCATTCCGGAGCCCCTTGAAGCCGAAACATTGTGGCGATCTCTAGTCACGGCCGTTCAGTCCTTCGACAGTCCACCAGAGCTCCATGAAGACCCCGATTGGATCGACGAAGCGTTCAGCGTGAAGCGCTTTTTTGCGGTCGCTGCCAAAACCGGAGTTCCCCAAGCCCAGACTCAATGCGTCGATTTACCCGAGTCATTCCTCTTTCATTCCCCGGCGTGGATCAAAACGACGCTCAGGTGGCGTCTACGCAAAGTAAAGATAGCCCCCGAGGGCGCCTTTGTACGAAGTTATATGGGAACAACAAAGGTCTCTTCGTATTTGTCCATAGTGAGGGATAGGCGAGAATTAATCAGCCGCTCACTGGACATGCTCGAAACCCTTCGAGGTCGCCACAAACTAGGAGGATTGGCCATACGCGAACTCCTGCCAATCTCCCTTCGCTACGATAAGAGTGGCTATATTCCATTGAGCCGAGAGTATCGCGTATTCATTGTCTTTGGCCGTCCGGTCTTCTGGTCCGCTGACGTCAATCTCTACGAATTGTCCATGAAGATGAAGCTCTCCGATTTAGAGGATCTCACAGCGCTCTCGGAAGAAGAAGAAGCAGAGATTCTCAGTTGGAGTCATAAGCTAGGATTGGCCTTTCAAACACGTTTTTTAGTCGCTGACTTCGCGGTCTTAGTCGATGGCTCCATCGCCCTCATCGAAACCAATCCCGGTATCACCTGTGGCTGGGCTCACGAGGCCACGCTGCTCGGCGCATACGGACCCTTTTTAGCGCAAATACTCAAACTGTCTTGGCCCGAAAAGCCTTGGTCGGAGCTCGCCTCGGCGATGGGCCTCTCTCTCTGGGGACAAGGCAAGCTCTTTAATTTCGTCGCTTCAATAAAAAGTGCGTAAAATAACCCAAGAAGTCTAACACCACAGAGCTAGCCAAAGAAGTCATACGCCCGCCAAATTTATACAAATTCTCATTGACTTCTCTTTGTGCGCGCCTAGTCTGGACAACTAAGCCTTTTGGACTAACAGAGTTTTGTTTAACTAGGATCACCATACAGAAGTCCCTTTCTAACTGATCCTTGTGCCAGAGTGTCGGGTTCCACTGTGACAGAAGAAAGTCCCGCCAGTCAACCATTCAATGCGCGGGAGCGCATCCCCTGGCCGATTCTTCTGACGCTCCTGGCCGAATTACTGATTTCGCTCAGTATCTATGCCGTACTCAGGCAATGGGAGTTAGACAATCAGCGCCTCTCTTTTGAGTCCCGTGTCCGAGAATACACCTTTGCGATCCAGAATGATTTAGGCCGTTTCTCCAGTGTCCTCAAGGGGATTGGCGACTCTGTCCAACTCTATGGAATCGAGGACCGAGAGCAGTTTAAGAATCTCGTCAGCCCGTCACTAAAGCGCCACCAGAGCATTCAAGCCATTTCATGGGACCCCGTCATTTCGAACGGGGAGCGCCCGCTCTTTGTCAGCAAGGCGAGACAAGAAGGCCTTGACTCCTTTCAATTCTCCGAGCGCAACAGTCGCCAAGAATTAGTGCGAGCTTCTTCACGAGAGAGTTATGTCGTCGTCTATTTCATTGAACCTCTCCAAGCCAATCAGTTCGCCCTGGGCTATGATATAGCCTCCAATCCCACTCGCCAGCGAGCGATCAAGAAGGCCTTTCGATCCGGTGGAATGATGGCGACAGAGCGGATTACACTGGTCCAAGAAACCGGCAAACAATACGCGGTCCTCATTCTCGTTCCAATTTATGGCCAAGCCAAACCAGACCAAAAGGACCGAGTCCATCAAGGGCTGCTTGTCGGAGTTCTGCGCTTTGGAGACGTTGTTCGCAAAGCCCTGAGTCGCTTCGAGACAGCCCCGCTCAATGTTCAGTTAAAAGATATCTCCAAAGACATAGCTCCCCAATCGCTCTTATACGACACCACTGACGCAGCCTCAGTCCACAACCCCCAATGCGTGAATTGCTACCGGAGCACTTTTCAATTCTGCCAACGAACCTGGCAGCTTTCATTTCATCCGAACAACACCGAAATAGCGAGTTCATCTCATTGGCAATCCTGGCTCACTGCCTTGCTTAGCATGCTCTTCAGTTTAACTGTGTGTGTTTACCTCTTCATGCGGTTCAAGCACACCCAAACAATTAAACAGCAAAGTCATGAGCAGGAATTGTTAAATCAAAGCCTCGCCAAGGAAATCAATGAACGTCAGCGCGCCGAGTCTATGCAAAGAGAAGGCGAGCTCTATTTAAAATCGATCACCGACAACATTCCCGTCGCCGCAGTGTTCTCCGAACCGAATGGGCAAGTCAAATACGTCAATGCGCGTTTTCAAAACGAATTCTCAATGCCATTCTCAGAAGCCGTCGGGCTGAACTTCTCTGAGCTATTCGACAAGGACACCTTTGAACAAATTCGGCCAGCCCTCACCAAGGTCAAACTCGGACAAAAGTCGAGCTTCGAGTTTAACCTCAACTCAAAGACAAAGACCCGCTACTACACCGGCACCTTTATCCCCCAGCTCACCGACGAAACTCTCGTA
>JARGOJ010000734.1:1837-4941 GCA_029210225.1 Planctomycetota bacterium | reverse complement strand
AATCAAGCGCCCACATTCTTCTACTACTATGAAATTCAGCGCCTCGACCCTCAGTTTGAGATCCCCGCCAAGTTTGAGTTTGCCCTCAATGACAAAGGGCAATTCAATCTCATGAAAATGCGCGATCAATTGAGTGTCTTGTATTTCTTAAAACGAAAGACCGCCACAGAGCTCTTCCAATACACGTATGAAGCGAGCTTTCACGGTCTCTATTTAGATTTATTTGATCACGGCGATATACGCAGAGGTGTCCAAAAAGCCGGCATCATTAAGAAAGAATTGACAAACGAGCCCGCCAGTCCCCTTTTGCAACTCTGGAACTCACTAAACATTTCTCACTCATTGTTAAATTACTATCCAGACCGCTATTTTATTGAGGCGATTAAGACTCTCGAATACCCCCATAATCACCCTAAACTCCTCAAGCCATTCCGAGCGCTCGCCCTTACGACAAAGGTTGAAAGAATCAACCTCTGGGTCAAAAGCAAACCCACGGAATTGAAAAAAGAGCGGCAAGAGCAGTGCTTCAAAGATTTAGAACAGGCCCTCGCCTTTCACCATCCTCACCCTGAAATCGTCTATTGGCACCGAAAAGACCTGCGCCTCTGGAGGCTCAAATCCCGAAAACAAATCAGAGGAAGCCTCCCACTCATCCTTGAGGATCTAAAACAATATCGCCTGATCATTCAAGACAGATATCAACGTGTGAAATTACAAACCCTCGAGAAGGGACGACCGCCAGGAATGCCATACACATGGATTTCCGGGGCATTGTTCGAAGAGAAGCTGGCCTACGATCATCAGTTTCGAGGAATGCTTTATCACTTCCTCGGTCAATGGAAAATCGCTGGAGAAGAGCTTGTAAAAAGCTGTGAAGTCTTAAACGAAGAGAAAGCCTGGAATGCCGCCGTCGAGGTTCTTGAGCAGACTAAGAATCGAGCCCTCATTCAACGGCTTCAAATCCAAATCAAGAACCTTCAGCAAGGAAAGCTAGAGCCCCAGGACCTTGTCTTCCTTAAGACTATCAATGAGAAGTTATCACTCATATACACTGATAAACATTGACTTCGATCATTCCCAGGGCAAAGCTTTGGAGAGCGCCTTTAGGGCAAGCTCTTGGCGACTCTAAATCCGACAAGACTCTGAGCCTTACGCTCCATTCCATAGCGAAACTCGCTCTTCATTTGACGCTCTGGATTGTAAAAACACCCGCCCCGAACCACTATTTTCGTTCGATCGCCAAGATATCGTGGTTTCTCGTCCTCAGGGCCACCGCGATAATCGCCGTTCCAAGCATCGGCGCACATTTCAAAGTAATTCCCGACGATATCAATCAAGCCAAACGCATTGTAAGCGTCCTTGTGCTCGACCGCTTTATGACCCTCTTTGCCACTGTTACTCTTACCCCAACAATAATCGTCCTTGAATTGATCGCCCCAGAAGTAACGTGTCTTTGACCCAGCCCGACAGGCATACTCCCACTCCGATTCACTCGGAAGACGAAACTCAATCCCCTCTTCCCCAAGCCACGCAATCATCTGATCGGGATCCACCCGACACGCCGGAAAGTCCGATTCACGATTGAAGCGCTTCGACGCGCTCAATTGATTCCAGGTCACTTCGATACGGCCCATAAGAAAGGGCCGAATACTCACGTCATGAATAGGCCTCGTCCCAGCCGCTTTCCCTCCCATAGAATAACGGCCGCCCGGCAATAAATGGAGAATGATTCCCGTCCGCTTGTGACGAAAGCAGCCAATGCGATGGGCAAGCTTCACTCCTGTATCAAGGTCTCGGCGAAACATCCGCGTCTCATAAAACTCATATTGAGACCCCAAGCGCTCACCAATGTCGGCGATGACTGCATCCTGAATTCGAGGCTCCAAGACATTCCAATCGAGGCGATCATTGAGGGCTTTCAATCCTTTGCGAAGCTCTCTCTTCCCGACCTCACCTCGAACATGCTCCCTCTCAAGCGCCGCTCCGTTCTTTCCGACCCCAGTACCCTCCAACTTTAAGTCGGGTCCTCCTTCGACAATCGACACCGAGCCCACACTCGTCGCCCGGGAATCAACACCAATTGGACTCGCCTTTGGGATTGAGGCTTCATCTCCAGGGAACGCCGTCCAGCAATAGACCCCACCGCCAATAGCGAAGGCCGCCAAAACAAAGAGCACTATCAACACCCCAGTTGAAAGCGGCGTCCGCTCTTTGGCGTCGTAGTCCAAAGAGTCCATTAACTCAGAGAAAGTAGGGCGTTTCCTTGGGTCCATCTCAAAGCATTGATCACAAAGCCGACCCATCCAACGAGGCAATTCGGGATTCACCTTCCGCGCTGGAACGGGCGCGCCTTCACCTCGTGACGTGAAGAAGGCGACATCGTTCTTGGCGTCGTAGGGCTCTTTCCCGGTTAAACAAAAATAGAGCGTGCTGGCGAAGCTCCAAACATCCGTCGCCGCTGTTAATGGATCGTCCCTATCTTTGCCGCTCATCTGCTCGGGGCTCATGTATTGCCAGGTCCCGCAAATGACCCCCGATCGAGACAGGCTTTGAGAGAATCCTGGCAGCGCGCCACCCCCAGGAATTTTGGCGATCAAGCCGAAGTCGATCAAGACAGGGCGCTCCCGCTCTAAATCGATCATGACATTCTCAGGCTTGATATCCCGGTGAAGAACGCCCTCAGAATGGCAATAATGAAGCGCCGTCGCCAAACTCTTGAAGATCCTCAAGGTCCAGTCAAAGTCGGGAACCCGATGATTGACCCGCAACGATTCTAAAACAACGCTTCGAAGAGTCGTCCCTGGCACATACTCCATCACCAGGAAGGGCATCCCCGACTCTTCCCCATAGTCAAAAACCCGGGCAATGTGATTGTGCTCTAGCCGCGCCAAGGTCTTCGCTTCTCGCTGAAAGCGCGCCTTCATCAGGTCTCGCCCCTGAGAGTTGCAAATCAGTTTGATAGCGACGTCCCGACCGAGACGACGATCATAGGCATGGAGCACCAGCCCCATACCCCCACGCCCCAGCTCCCCGCGATACTCATAGCCCTCAATCTCGGGAGCTCCGAAGAACACAGTCACCGAATCGGCATACAAGTCTGGTCT
>JARGOJ010000734.1:0-1827 GCA_029210225.1 Planctomycetota bacterium | reverse complement strand
CCCAGTTTACTCACAGCCAAGATGAAATCTTGATCCCTGAGAAAGAATGGCAGGATTTTTCAATCGCGCAAGTTTTTTGGATAAGGCTTAGGATGCTTCGAGGAGCCTTAACAAGATCCGCGTCACAAAGAACGACCCCACATAAAGCAGGATGATAAAGACAAGGGGAATCATAAACGAGCCCGACTTTCGCCGCCCTCGCCCGGAATCGAGAGCCTCCGGGGAAACAAGACGATCACTGATTCCCTCAGTGACTTTGACCCGGCTACTCACAGGCTGCTTGCGAGCACGTTCACTCGAAGCCTCACGAACCCGCGCCGACTCATGGCGCTTTTTTCGAGTCGCGCTGTTGCTTGCCCGGGCGCTAGATTTTGGTCCCCGAGCGCTCCCTTTTGAAGCGCGGGCGCTCGCCCGTGGACCCGCAGCGCTCGCTCTTGGGCCCCGAGTCTTCTTCTTATGAATGGTTGTTTGATTTGGAGTCCGAGTCACCTCCCCGGAAAGCTCTTCTTCGAGGTCGGCTGTGGAGATTTGCGGAATACCCCGAGGACGTGAATGAATCTTCGAGATTTTCCCCGGCTTCTCCCGCGAGACCTCTAATGCGTTCTCCAAAAGCTTCTTCGCAGCCCGCGAGTTCTCCGGCCGCTCACTCGGCGACTTCTTCAACAAGCGATCAATCGCCCGCCCAATCATAGCGGCGATATCGGGCATCAACTCTTTGGTCGGGACCACCGCCGCAGGAGACGCGTGGAGACGCAAGATCTCCATAGCCGTCTCGGCTTTATAGGGGGGATGACCGGTGACCAACCAATAGGCAATCGCCCCAAGGCTATAAAGATCACCCGCAATAGAAGGATCTAAGCCCCGGCCAACTTCCGGAGAGCAAAAGGCTGCGTGCCACTCTGGCTCAGGCAAAGCAGGGTCGGTATGGCGACCCCTTGGATCGACGCCGAAGCCGACCAGCTTGATGCGATAATCGTCTTCCGTCACAAGTATTGAAGAGGGGCTAAGGCGCCCATGAATCGCCTTGCGATTATTCACGTGGTGAAGAGCATCCGCCGCATGAACAAGGATCTTCAAAGCATCCGCGAGGGAGATCTCCCCAGAGCGAACAGCGCGGCGAAGGGTCGTTCCCTCGAAGGGCGGCGTTGAGGCAAAAGGAATATCGTTTTCAGTGCCGACCTCGTAGATCTCAAGGATATTGGGATGATCAAACTGACTCGCTGTGTTCATCATCTCAAGGAAGCGGCTGGAAACATCTTTATTGGAGGTGAAGTCAGGGCTAAGAGTCTCAAGGACCACTTCCCGATCGAGAGAGCGCTGCCTCGCCTTGAAGCGATATCCGCAGGCGTTTGGTATCGGCGCCGATAAGATTTCATAGCCGGCGAAGCTATCCCCCTTGTCCAACTTGGGGGCCGCAAGGAAGAAGACCAAGCGGGTCTCCCCCACTTGAATGACGTCACCGTTTGAGAGCAACCTGGCTTTTGTGACCGGCTCGTCGTTGAGATTGGTTCCGTTACGGCTCCCTAAATCTTTCAGCTGGAAGCTCGAACCAATGCGCTCAATTTGAAAGTGAGAGCGAGATGACTTGCCTTCTTGAATTGGCAAATCACAAGTCTGCAAACGACCCACGACCATTTTGTCATTGATCGTTTTGTCGGCGCCGATGCCGGGACCTGATTGAATGATGAGCTTCGCCACGCCGTATCCGAGAGAAATGAACCCTGAATCCCAAAAAACAGAGCCATGTTGTAAGAGATAACTCACATTATAGGAAGAAGATGCTCAAGGAATTTGACAGTCTTCGAATCTTGAGGCCAGCTTTCTTCC
>JARGOJ010000733.1:428-4945 GCA_029210225.1 Planctomycetota bacterium | reverse complement strand
CTGCTTCTTCATCATGACCATACCGATGATCGGCACCAAGCACTGAAACAAGCTGCCGCCAAGGATTCCCATGAATTTGCCGAGGGGATGAAAGACCACGTGGCCAAACTCGTGGATGCCGAAGTTTAGCCCCGAGAAGACATTGGGCCAATCGAGAAAGCCACGGTGGACGGGATCTTTCCAGAGGTAGATGAGGATGAGGATAAACCAGAGGGGAAAGACAATTCGCGGATAACCGAGGCGATGCTTACACCAATCATCAGCGTCTTTACGGATCGCTTCAAAAATTTGCATAAAGGGGTTCACCGGTTGACTCTCCTGGATTTACATCTTGTTTATAGCATTGGTTTTACAGTAGGACGCGCTGCTTGGCAAATCTGTCTCTTTGGCTCGAATCTTTATGGTCTCCGAGAACTTCCTTCAAAAGTCCCCCAGAATGCCCAGAATACTTGTAAAATAGCAAAGCGCTGATAAATTTCGACCGTTCCCAAGAAACGGGAACCGCGCCCTATTTTCTCCTCGACTTTCAACCACGACTGGTGGGCCATGGCGACGAATCAATCAAACTCCCCCGCAGAACTCGCAGCTGAGCCCCGTGCCTGGACCAAAGAAGAGGTCCTCGGAGATCTCCGCATTATCACAATGTCGAGAGAGCTTGATGAAGTCGAGAAACACTGGCAAAAAGCCGGTCGCGCCAAATTTTGCATCCTCGGCGCCGGTCAAGAATTGGCCCAGCTCGCCGCCGCCAAGCCGCTAAAGAACGGCGACTGGTTAAGGTCGTATTATCGCGGCATCACCGAAGCCCTCACTCCTAGAGAAGCTCTGGCTCAGGTCCTCGGAGACGCCGAGGCCGGACATGACCCCGCTTCTGGAGGCCGGATGATGGGTCGCCACTTCGGCAGCCGAGTGGTCGGCGACGACGGTGAGCTGATCGACCTGACCAAGCAAATCAACCACGCCAGTGATATCTCTCCGACAGCATCTCAAATGGGCCCGGCCTTAGGTCTCGCCATCGCGAGTCCTATCTTGGCGAAGCATCCCGAGATTCAAGAGGCTTTTCCAGGTCTTGGAACAGGGAAAGAAGTCGTCCATGTCTGCATCGGCGACGCGAGCATGGCGGAAGGTATTGCCCTTGAGACGATCAATCAAGCGGTTGTGCAAAGAGTGCCCCTCATTATCAGCGTCTACGACAATGGTTATGGTATCTCCGTCCCAAGCGACAAACAAATCGCCCACGCGTCCATATCTAAGGCCCTCTCGGGCTTCGCGCCTCAAGAAGAGGGCGGACCAGGATTGAAGATCATCGGGCCGGTTAACGGATGGGATTATCCTGCGCTTCGTGCGGCCTACGACGAAGCCTATACATGGGCCCGGGAGACAGGAAACCCAGCCCTCGTTCACGCCAAGGTCACTCAGTTGGAGGGTCACTCCAGCTCTGGGGATCACAGGCGTTATAAGACGAAGGAGCGCTTGGAGTGGGAGGTCGAGAAGGACGGCATCACTTGCTTCAGAAAGTGGATCCTTGAGAATGAATTGGCGAGCTCTGACGAGCTTGAAGCGGTGGCTACGAAAGCCCGCGACTTCGTCCGAGCTGAGGCTGAAGAAGCCTGGCGCCAATACTATGAGCCCCTGGCGATTCTTGCTTCCGAGGCTCGCGGGCTCTTTGAGAGAGCGCAGCAGGAGCCTGGTGTTCTCGGGGCTTTGGAGCAGCACCACCAACACTCTTCGAGTAATAACCTCTTTGTTCAAGCACTCGAATTGCAGACCGATTCCGACTTGAAGACTCGCAACTACTTAACTCTCGCACGCATCCTCACTTTCGCTCGGGGATTGCTTCTTGTCCTTAAAGGGCATAGTCCTAGCGGGGCGGTGACCGCAGCGACTCGGGACTTCTGCCTCAAGATCGAGTCTTTGGGTAAGACGCGCTATTCCACGAAGTCCTACGCTTCCGGAGATAAGAGTCCTCTCAACGCGCCGTTGGTTGCGCCGAGTTATGGGGAGAAGGCTGAATCGGATACCGGGGCTCATGTGATCGCGGCGGGCTTCGCCACCATGATGCGTCAAGATCCTCGGGTCATCGCCTATGGGGAGGATGTCGGAAGCCTTGGGGGCGTGACGACTTGCACCTTGGGCTTGCAGGCCGGGAGCGATCAGGTTGAGCCAAGCATCTGGCGCAAGAGCCCAGCGCTCAAACGCTATGTGCCTGAAAAAGGCTTCGGGATTGGACGGGTTTGGGACACCGCGATTGCCGAGGGAACCATCGTTGGAGCGGCGGCGGGGCTGGCGTTACGGGGTCTGAGACCGGTCGGTGAAATTCAATATCACGACTATGTGAATTACGGCGCTCAACAACTTGAAGATGAGCTGGCGTGCTTGAGACATCGGAGCAATGGAGGCCAAGAAGCCCCTGCGATTATTCGCTGTCATGGTCACAGGTTGCTCGGCATGTGGCACTCAGGGTCGCCCATGGCCATGATGCTCCGGATGCCTGGGCTCCGGGTGATCACTCCGAGGAACGCGGTTCAAGCGGTGGCTATGTATCGGGCGGCACTGCAACATGGCCGCGACCCGGTGTTCTCAGTGGAGCCTTTGCTCGACCTTTACGGGAAGGTGCCCGTTCCAGATAACCTCGACGAAGTCTGCTTGCCCCTTGGTCATTCAGAGCAGCTTCGTGGCGGCGACGATTTGACAATCGTAACTTACGGTCATTGCTGCACTCTGGCTTTGCAGGCGGCTGAGTTGCTTCAGACAGTTCATGAGATCTCCGTTGAAGTGATTGATTTGCAGTCATTGAATCCTGTTGATTTGAATGGGGTTGCGGCGGGGTCGATTCGCAAGACCGGCAAGGTCTTGTTCTTTGATGAAGACTATGAGAACGGCGCGATGTCTATGATTTCGAAGACCTTGCTCTTTGATCGTCAGGACGATGATGGTCGCCCCATGACCTGGTATCTCGAAGCGGTGAAGATCTTATCGGCTCCCGATCACAAACCAGCTTATGGAACGGATGGGGGCTTCTTCTCGAAACCTCAAGTTCACAACGTCGTCGATACGGTTTGCGGAATGCTCGATCAATTAGATGGTCGCGGCCGCAAGTTGTATTGAAGAACAGCGTTCAGGCTCAGAAAGCCCCCTGCTAAGATCGAAAAGAGACCGAGGTATTTCGTGCTTTCCGCAGCGTCGGGAGCGGTGGGCACCTGTCCGCTGGCGAGATAGACGCCGCTTGCGATCGCTATCAGCGCGAAGAGAGCGCTGTTCATCCAGGCGGATGTCCGCGTTGGGGACTTCTTTACTGATTTGAGCATTAGGTGTGAGTCCTCTGTGAGCACGGCGTTGACAACGTTTTGGGCGGTCTCTGGCAGCACTCCCGCAGTGACAAGCTCGTTCTCGATGCGATTGAGCGGCTTGCCGAGTTTGCGTTGACTACGGACATAGTCTTTTAGCTCGTCCCAGCTCTTCGCTTTCTTCATGGCTTTCATGCGGCGAGTCGCAGTAGGATCCCAGCGCTGAGCATAGAAGGTCTCGCCGCAATTCCGGCAACCAATCGTCAGCCCGAACTCGTCGAGGGAGATAGGAAAGGGCGCGTTGCAGTAGTTACACTGAGTCCATTCCAATTTGTCCGTTGCTGGAGCATAATCGGAGCTGCGAGAATTCTGACTGGTGATCGTGAATTCAGCCTGGCACTTAGAGCAGCGACCCAAGCCCCCGAGAATTTGGCTGGGCGCTAGAAAAGTGCGCTCACAAGAGGGGCATTGGACGTCAATATGGCTTCTAGTTTCTGTGCTTATCATTTTCATTTCTCCTCTGCATATGGGTATGCCGCAGTGTTAAGCAGAGGTCGTGCCAAAGTTTCTGAGGTATTTTTAAGTCCTTTTTTATCAGTGCCTTGTGGCATATTTGGGCTTCGGCGCGATCCTGTTGTCGCGTTGTCGCGTGTCGCGGAATGCGACAATGTCGCAGGTTGCAGCAAGTTGCGACAAGAGTCCATGGGAAGAGGTTAGGGTTATGACGAAGAAGGCGAAGTTTTCCACCAAGGGATATAGAAGTCGTTGGGATAACTGGAGTAAGGATCCCCTTCTCAAAGCCGCCGGAATCACCTTCGATCGAACTCCCGCAGGAGAGGTCAAAGCACCAGAAGGCAAAGTCCGGGTCTGCGCATACCACATCGATTGGGATGAGCGGCCAACCTTATTCATGGATGTCGGCAGCAAGGCCGAAGCAGAGTTCGTCGTGGAGAACTTTCACAAAGTCGCCGGGGGCATGAACGTCGATTACGCCATCGCCTATGATGAAAAAGGAGACATTGTCGCCAGCGATCGCCCCTATTGATGGTCGTGGTCTAAGCCTCATCCATATCGATGAGAACTCCAGGGTTCAGCAGCAACTGAGGATCTAGCTCACGCTTCGCCGCCTTGAAAGCAGCTGCAAATAAGTTTGGCCGCTGCTGCTTGTAATACGGCTTATGAGTCTTCCCCACGGCGTGGTGATGGGTAATTGTCGCGCCGTGATCAATCAAA
>JARGOJ010000733.1:0-418 GCA_029210225.1 Planctomycetota bacterium | reverse complement strand
AGGACAAACAGCGCGAGCTGTGTGTCCGTCTGGTTCAGGGCCATGACTCACTCAAAGTTAGAATGCTGCGATAGACATGAGTGAAGCGACAGCTCATTAAACCGCTCCCACAGTGCTCTTTCATAGCTGACATCCCTGCCTCGGTGACAGCCTCATGCAAAGCTCTAAAACCGCTCCAGGTGATGGCCGTCTCGAAGGTGTCGGAGATCACATTCATGCTGACCAGGGAATTCATTAAATAGGGCGCGTTGATAAAGGCATCGCGCCAATTCTTTGAGCTCGCCTCCCGAAGCTCCTGATTCGACTCACTCTCCTTTATCTCGCCGGGCGCTCCGCCATGAGATTGAGCAATTTGAATCGCCCGAAACAAAGGTACTGAGACTGGATGATCGCTCGACTCAAAGCCGAGCAATAATAT
>JARGOJ010000732.1:3964-4950 GCA_029210225.1 Planctomycetota bacterium | reverse complement strand
TAAATAGTCAGCGAAGAAGTGAATTCGAGAGTCGTCTGAATCGAACGGTGAGTTCTCTTGCTCTTCCGCTGTCTTCTTGCGGACTTTGCGAATAAATATCCGCTGAACCGCATCGTGCTCGGGCAATTCATCGGCGATTTTTACAATGTAGCGACGATCTTTCGGCAATAAGCCCCGCTCTTCAAGCACTCCATCCAAAGCGTCTCCTCTAATTCGTCCCTCACATATTCGAGAATAGAGGACATAGACCTCAGCGTCGAATTCGAGGTCATCACCGAAGAGAATCTCTTTGGCATTTTTCGGATGCTTCAGGCGGTAAGTGAGCAAAGCCGCCACTTTGTAACCATAGATATCGCGAATATGACGAAGGTGAGGCGTTTTACCGGCCCACAAATCGCGAAAGCTGGCGCCATCAAATTCGACTTCATCGAGGAGAAGGCGCTTTTCGAGGACCTTGCGCATCGATTCAGGGCTGGCGCTGACGAAATAGAGGGCGCGGCGGGCGTGAGCAGCCATGCTCGGCTCGACGCCCTCAGCCCCCTCCGCGCCATGGCGAATAGCCTGCATGAGCGCTGGGGCCCCGGGTACAGGCTTCTTATCTTGAGCGGGTTCCAGGGCCAGTCGGATAAAGTCGCGGAGTGATTTATAGTGGGTGACGAGGTACGTGTTGTCGATGTCGCAGAGGTAGAGTTCGTCGGAATAGTCTTCGCTGATTTCCCGCTCATCACTCTGAACGAGTGGGTATCGATAGCCGTCTCGCTCCGGAGGTATCCGTCGTTCGTCGATCGCCATATTCCCTATCCTTTGCTGGCTTTATCAGGCCCATTTTTTTAGTTGTCGGATGGTAATACGGAAGTCTTTCGGATAGTCAGCGGTGACCTCGACAGGCTCACCGGTCGCTGGAGAAGTGAACTTAACCCTGCGGGAGTGAAGAGAGAGACGCGCCATCAGGGGGTTTTCTTCATTGCGGCGATTGGGAACGTATC
>JARGOJ010000732.1:2579-3954 GCA_029210225.1 Planctomycetota bacterium | reverse complement strand
GCTTAAAGTCGGAGAGGAGTATTTGTAAGTGCCCGCCGTACAATTTATCGACGGCGAGAGGATGTCCAACGGCTTCAAGGTGAACTCGAATTTGGTGTTGGCGGCCAGTGATCGGCTGGGCCGCGACCAAGGAATATCCACGAAAGCTCTGGACCACGGAGAACTTGGTCTTCGCAGCGCGGGGGTCTTTCCCTCCAGCTCTTAGGCGACCGGTTTTAGTTTCCAGTCCGATCGGCAAGTCGATTTCGCCTTCTTTTTTGTGAGGTACTCCGAGGACCAGGGCCACGTATTCTTTTTCGATGCCAACTCCAGCAAATTGTTCGGTCATGTTTTGCATTGCGTGGCGAGTCTTAGCAATGATGACCGCGCCGCTCGTCTCTTTGTCGAGGCGATGGATCACCCGGGGACGGGGAATGGGGTCTTGATTGGTGCTCTTGAAGTGATGAACACAGGCCCCTAGGAAGGGGGCGGTTCGTTGTCCACGATCGGCCGTCACCGAAACTCCGGCAGGTTTATTGACAACAAGAACCGAGGCGTCTTCGAAGAGTACAGAAAAGCCCTTTAGAGGCTTTGCTTCGAAGCGCAGGAAGTCGTCGTCGAGCACTTCGACGACAACGGTCTCACCTCCGGCGAGTCTCAATCCACCGTCTACCGGCTTATCATTAATGAGAACACAGCTCTCACTAATCAGACGTCCGATGGCGCTTGAGCTAAAATCATAGAGTTTGTCCGTGAGGAATTCTCGGACCTTCAAGCCGACGAACTCGTCTGAGCAAAAGAGTTCATGAGTTTCAGGGCTTTGTTCTTTTTTCATATGCGGCTTCATATTAGATGTTGTTGACAGCAAAGTTCACCGATTTTCCGTCTGTTGACGAGTCTAAGGCGCGCTAAACTAACGAATGATCGGTCAATGAGCAACCAAAGAGGATTAAAGCACGGTGGAAATCAAGGCAACGGTACGGGTTCAAGAGGGTCCTGACGGCGAGAGGTGTCCTTACTGCCTTGACGGCGTGACCTCTGACGACGTAGCTAGTTGCGACCGCTGCGGGACCAAGCACCACGCAAGTTGCTTTTTAGCGCATGGGGTTTGCACCATCCTCGGTTGCAATGGTCAGCCCATTGAAGCAGCAGGTTTATTAGAAGAAACTGAACAATTAGCGATTTTAGAGGCTGCGAAATCCCAAACGGGGATGGCGCGAGTAAGAGCGGTTGAGCGTCTGCTCCGAGACGGCGTCTCTCTCAAGCTGGTCCAAAGGGAGTTTGGTGACGACTCTGAACGCCGCGTCCACATCGCGATCTTAGGAAATCGCTTACGAAACAACGACCGAGAGGCAGGTCATGAGCTTATCCGGATCGCCAGAGACCCGGGCGAATA
>JARGOJ010000732.1:0-2569 GCA_029210225.1 Planctomycetota bacterium | reverse complement strand
ATCGTGCGTCGTCTTTGAGGGCCCTGGCCCTGCAACCAGAATTCGCCGAGGGCACTATTGAAACGGCGCTGCTCTGCCTCGATCAGGGAACCTTGAAAAATCGGTCGGAGTGGATTTTAAGAAGTTGTAGCGCTGAGGATATGATCGCGATCACGGTTGCTGCGACGAGGGGCGTCGTTCCAGCACAAACGGCGCTGAAGGGTCTTATTGCGACCTACTCGGGTCTTAGCGGGTTGGAGCGAGACCAGCGAATAGCTGAGCTTAGAGGGCTTCGTGAGCACGTTCAGGGAGACCTTGCTCATGTCATACTCGACTCGGCATTGGCGAAGAACGAACTTCTCTCCATTCCAAGCACCACGACCCCCATTGACAACAGTGAACTTCAAACGAAGTTTCGTGTCGCCTTGGTGACTGGGGGCTTCTTTTCGGTCTGTTTGCTGGTCCTCGCATTCATGCTTACACAACACGCGGGGGGCGTTCATGGACCTGGTCTTGACATCCTCTGGATGATCGCCAAGTCGTTCACAGCCTTGTCCATCGCGATTGTCGGAGGCCTGGCTATGATCCTTAGCGATCGCAAAAACCGGGAGTTAGAGCTGAAGGATCGTCTTAGAATGCAGCGCCAACGAGCCAAAGAAGCCTTCGATAAGACCATGGCCTCGCCGGTTTGGTCTCAGACCCATCTTGTCGGTACAGCCATTCACGATAAGGCAGAAGAGCGGATCTTCGATCCGAAGTCACGCAAGCCTGGTCCTCCCCAAAAAGGCCAATAAAAGGCAACCCCAAAACAACCAAAAGACTCAGAAAACAGAGCCCATTCATGAGTGCCATGTGGCAAAAGTGACAAAAATTGCGACACTTTAGGCTCATTTGTGGACTTTCAAACGGTGAATTGGTCGATTTCTAACACCTGAGTCGAAAAAATCATAAGCCTATTTATTAAAGGGATTTAATCGTCTCCATTTGGGTCTCATTAACAAGAAATACAGAGGCATACGTTTAACTTTCGTTTCATTCTGTTTTGAATTGAAAAATAAGTATAAAAATATTTAACAGTAAATAACCGGTTTAGCAGCTCAGTCCAAGCCTCAAGGACCAGGCGTAAACATATACAAATAACCAAGTTAAAGCAAAACACAGAGTCTTTGTTAGGGTATTAAATGACCCCTCAAAGTTCTCATCTGGCGCCAAATTTTGAATGACACCTTGAAGAGCTGCGCAACGTCCAATAAGCTGTAATCACCGAGATAAAGAGGATCACAAAGCGAAAGCCGTCCGTTCTTTTCCGTTTCATGAAGATTCTGGAGCAACGCCACAGAGAATCTCTGTCTCGACATCAGCATCAACTCGAACCTGACAATTCCTAATCATAGACCTAAAAGGCCCATCACGAGGTCGGTCTGAAAGTCTGTAAACAGGAAGCGGGAGAAAGTCTATCAGCCAATCCTAGAGAGGAAACACGGTCATGAGAAGAGTTCTAATTGCACTGCTCTTTATCTTTTTGTCCCTATCTCTCTGTGAAGCCCGCGACGACTCTGTGTCCATTTGGTCTCTACCGAAGACACGGGACAACGACGTAAAAGGCCTGCAGCGAGACCTACACACCATTCCAAGCCCCTATGAAGCGACTGAGAAGTCGTATCTCCAAGACTCTAACATTGACCTAGAATTGGCAGAAAACTGGCACTTCAGTCTCAATCTAGTGCCAACACAAGACTTTCATTGGAACTCCGACGCGGCCCTCGACTACTTTCACGTCGTCAACCTCCGAGATTTTGACCAAGTTCGATTCACAGGAGCCCACCGGCTCTGGGTTCGGCAAATCCGCCGCTTCTTTAAGGATGGCTTTCGCGCCGACCGAGAGGCCTACATTGATGCTGGCGACCACCCCGCGCTCGCCGCACGCCGCTACGACGAATTGTTCGCCGAGCAGGTCTACCTCAGCGCAAGCGAGGAATGGTCCCTCGATAGACTTTGGTCTGACGAACCACAATCGACCGCGAGAGTCTTCGAAACCCACGCTCCACAACTTCGCCTCGGGGCCCTCTTTATGACCGACGACTTCCGAGTTCGAGTGGATGCCGACGAGCTTCCCTTTCGCAACCGATTCTCCTCCCCAAAACCTAGTCGATACTCCGGAGAAAGCGGAAGACGAGAACTGGGAGGCCCTGAATATCACGCCGTCCAAAAGTTGCGCTTCAGCGCCAACCTCAGATTCGGAGGACAATATCTAGCGCGAGCGATCTCAGTCCGCGCCTCGGCCATAATCACACCCTTCCGAACTGGCAAAATTGTCGTGCCGGTGTCCGTTTCCCTGCGTTATGACATCGACGATCAGGATGCCTCAGCGCGGGTAAAAATTCTCATCACCAGCTTTTAAGCGGCAACTTTCTTTGCACCTTTCCTCAATCGAATCCGTAACGTTCTTCAACCCACCATCAAATCGAGCCATGTCGGTTTGAAGTTGGTGGGTCGAACAACGTATCCTCGTTGCGTCTTCAACGAATTCGATTCGGAAAGCGAGAACTATGACGAAGAAGAGCTTTGGAAAACGTGGAGCAGCCGTCCT
>JARGOJ010000731.1 GCA_029210225.1 Planctomycetota bacterium | reverse complement strand
TAAAGATCACATCACAATGATCCGTCCGCGTCATGGCAACGGGCGCCCCCTCGACGCGCTTGGACGGATGGGGAATACAGTTTGGCCATTCTCCAAGCTCCTCCAGACTTGAAATCGAAAGGCTTGTCCAGGGACGCGGTCTATGTCATTGATATCTCCGGGTCGATGCAGGGAATCAAACTGGACGCTGCCAAGAGAGCTCTGGCTAAAAGCTTGCGGGGATTGCGCTCCGATGATCGATTTCTATTGATTGCTTTTGATACGGGCTTGCTCCGTTACAGAGACGACTTTCAGGTGGCCACGTGGCTTAACGTTAAAAAGGCGCTATGGTGGATTAGCAATCTTCAAGTCAGAGGGGGCACGGAGATGCTCCCGGCCATTCAAATTGCGCTTATGGGAGAGACTCCAGCGGCGCGGTTACGCACAGTCCTATTTATCACAGATGGCCAGGCGAGCAATGAGGACGAATTAGTCGCCACTGTGGCCAAGCGCCGCAAAAGAGCCCGCTTTTTTTGCTTGGGCATTGATACAGCGGTCAATAGTGCATTATTGCAGAAATTGAGTCGGGTTGGTGGGGGGACCTGCGAATTGACAGGGCCTCAGGGAAACATTGAAGCCCTCGTTTCAAAGATTGAAGAGCGCTTCGGGCATCCATTAATTGATGATGTCATTGTTGAGGGGGGCGAACTCGGCGCCGAAGGGGGAAAGGCTTTGTTCAAAGGGCGTCCTGTGACTGTCTTGTTGAAGGGCTCTCCTGAACTAATCCAATGTCGCGGACAGGCTGGAGAGCGAACGATTTCAATGGAGACGAGACCAGCTAAGGTTCCGTTTTCCCTCGGCCCGCTGTGGGCCAAGCGGCGGATTGCCTCTCTCCAAGATCGTCAGATCATTCGCCCCTTTGAGAGGGAGAGATTGAGGCCAGTCATTACGAAGATGGCTCTAGAGCATTCACTGTTATCGTTGTACACCGCTTTTGTTGCGGTCGATGAGTCTTCGGAGGTTCTGAAGACGCCACACTCCGTGATTCAACCTGTTGAGGCTCCTGAGCTATGGTCTCAGGGCAGCGGCTCGGGGTCCTTCTATCAGCCAAGGGTAGAGGACGCAAAATTGACCAGGGACGGAGCCTGTATTGGAACTCCTTACTACTTGGCGCCGGAGCAAGTGCAAGGTTTGAAGATTGATCAGCGCACGGATATCTTCTGCCTTGGACTTAGTTTCTATACAATCTTGACCGGGCGCCGTGGTTTTGATGCGAAGAATACTGTGGGGCTCTTTCGTGCAATTATTAACGAAAAGTTGAAAAGCCCTCGAAAGGTTAATTCGGCTATTCCCAAGATCGTCTCCAATGTGATTCTCAAAATGACTTATAAGAAGCCGAAACACCGCTTTCAGAATTGTGAAGAGGTGCTCAAGGCTCTTCATAAGTTGCCTTTTGATTGGGGTCATCCTCCTCAATCTTGTAGTGAGATAAGAAGTCAACGCGATCCTGTAAATGTGGGGAATGATCCCATCAGAGAATTGATAGGAGTGACTGTTTTTGACTGTGTTATCGAGTCCTTTTACGACCGCGATGGTTATTGCTGGATCTTTGAAGCCAAGCATGTCAGCGGCAAGAGATACTTCATTGATGTTATGGCCAAAGGGGGACAGGTCGATCGAATGCGTCAGAGAATGGCGGCGGCCGTGGGACTGACATCTAAAATGGAAGAGGCCCATGTGATGAGAGTGTTAGCGCTGGCTGAGAGCGCAGCACACTTCTTCATACTGAGAGATTACATGGCTGGAGAGACTTTGCAGGATCGTACACGAAGCTGGGTCACGCCGCAGATAGATGAGTCGTTGATTTACCTTCACCAAGCTCTGCTCGGCCTGAGTGAGGCGCACAAGAGCGGATTGCTCCATGGTCAGATCTCGCCAGCGCACATGCTCGTCTCGAAGACAGGATTCTTGAAATTGACGGATTTTAAATTCTGAACGTGGAGATGAGCAGGGGATCGTTTTCAATCATGAAAGCTTGTCTCGCTTCCGGTGTTAATGATTCGGGCGCCCTGATTGAGCGTTGTAGTTGCGTCGCAGCGCTCCGGTTGATTTCTGAAAGCCCAATTGGCCGTAAAAGGGCAGTATCTCTGAATCGCAGAGAATGTCAATCATGTAAAAGTCTTTGCATTCATTCTTGAGCGACTCAATGAGCGTCGATCCAAAGCCCCGTCCTTGAAACTCTGGGAGGACCTCTAAGAGTGGAATATAGCAGGTGAGGACACCGTCGGAAATGCAGTTGACAAAGGCAACGACTTTTTCTGAGGCCTCTTCAATAATGACCAAAGACAGAAAGCTTCGCTCTAGTATTCGTACGTGAGTTGCCGGGCTTGGAGGATTGGGCCAGCCGACAAAGAAGCCCTGGATTTGTTCTGGCTTTAATTGACGCTTCTCGACTTTTTGCAGTCTAAAGTCGGGGTGTTCATTCATGGGCTTGCTATTTTCTTCATTATTGAAGTCTAGCTCTTGGACCATGGCCATAAATTTCGCGGCAGCATTTGTGTCGAAGCCGCTCTCTGATTCGGTGAGAAGAAGGTTGGGAAGGCTAGGATAATGGAAGTCGGAGTCGTCGATAGCGATCCACGGCTCTTTTATCTCGTGTCTTTTAAGGTAGGCCAGCACCTCACGGTGGCGCCGATGCTGTTGGTCTTGACGCAGGGTGGGGGTGATGCCGATGACGCGATTGCGAATGTCTTGGGAGAAATGGGCTTTTATCTCATGGAGGAGAAAACCTAGTCGCCAGGTCGAAGAGATCACGATGCGGAGCTTCTCGTGAGGTCTTATGCATTCTTCAAAGATGTCCCTTAATTGGGGCTCAAAGCGGTAGCGAGGACCGCTCTCACGGCGTAAGACGCCATCTATGTCTAGGAATATGAGCATCCGGCAGCTTCCAATGTTTTAGGATTCGTTGAATTGTCAGTTCTTCAGTCTAGCAATTCTTTGCTTATCTTTGTCAGACCTTGAATATTGGGCCTCAGAGTCTAGCTATGACTCACATTTTCCTCTGGGAAACTTTCTTTCGTTTCTGGATAGACAAGCGTTCTTTAATTGGTTAAAGTATTAATATTGTTTAATATATTAACAAGAGGGTCTATCCATGCCGGCAAGAGAATTGGTGACGAAGGAGTTGGCTTCGTTGTTGGGGGTTTTTTCCCATCCCCATCGAATTCGTATTGTTGAAGAGCTTCGCCAGGGTGAGCATGATGTGAACGCTTTGCAAGCGATCTTGCAGGTCAGTCACTCGCGGGTGTCTCAACATCTCTCGCAGTTGAGGTCGCATAAGCTGGTGAGCGAGCGGCGCCAGGGGCGTCATCATCACTATAGCTTGGCGAAGGGAGAATTGGCGACTTGGTTACTCCAAGGCCTCGACTTCATTGAGGCGGAGATGGCGAACGTCGACGAGATTCACAACGCCTGCAAAGAAGTGAAGTCGCTCTGGTCCAAGCCCAAAAAAAAGTGATTGGGTCCAAGCTCCACAACTGATTGACGATGGAAGGGCTCGACTCTTGGAGTCTAGTGCTTTGTCATGGATAAATAATGGGTTCTGACAGTTTATTGGCGGCCCAATGGTCAAGCTAAAACACTAAATGGAAGGGAGCGATTCTTAGCGGTCTTATGACGTCTCTTGAAGGGCCTCTGAAGCCGCCCAATCCTCGCGAATATTCATATGCACTGCGTTTGGTCGACTCCACAGGCCCTTCAATACCTCGCCAACAACCACTAACAATCACTCCCTTCCATTTAGCGGCTCAAACGGGCAACGATGTCAGTTCTGATTTTCACAGAACGCTTTCACTTCGTCCATATCACTGACCACAGCCTTGGTCACCATTCCTTTGATAAGCGGATTCATGAGCTTCGACAAGAGCTTATGCGCCTTTGCAGCCATGACCATCACTAAAGTGGTTTGCCCATTTTGTTCTGTGACGGTGAAGGTGGTATCCCAAATCGTACCATGGCTATCTGCGACCAAGCGGATTTTGTCATTTTCGACGAATTCGGTGACTTCAAGCTCAGTGCACTCGTCCTTGCCATTCATGCGCCGGGTTTCAACGAAGCGAGTCCCAACCCCGGATTGCTGCTCAGTCAAGAACTTGACATCGACGATATGAGGGATGACCTTGGAGAACTCGCGGATATCTGCGACGGTCTGAAAGACAAGCGCTAGCGGTGCTTGAATCTCTTTTGTGACTTTGATTGGCTTCATTTCGGTCTCTTTGAAATCGAGGTTCGATAAACGGAGTCAATTCATTACTTCGTCACTTCGACGAACTTTCCATAGCCTCTCTTCGCGATCTGTTGGAGTAGGTTCTTGCGAGTTTCACCCAGGCTAATCGCATGAATCGTCACTTTACGCACTAAATTCAATCGTTCAAGCTCCTTTAGGATCTCGGCGTCAGCGACGTAGGGACCTTGGCTATAGCCCATCCGGCGCTTCTCTTTGACTTTACCATTGGGGGTGTACTTATAAGTTGGCACTTTAACCGGTGGCCGCTTAACAACGACGCCCGTCTCAGGATCGCGGTAGTCTTGATTGACCATGCGCTCACCAGTTTTAACTCGCTTGTAAATTGTCCGCTCATATTCGATGGCGGGAGATTGCCCCATGAATCCATCTTTGTTTGGAACTCCATCAGAGAGGAGGAAGATCATGTCTGCGCCGTAGCGAATGAGACCTTTGTGAACTTCGGGGTGATCGGTCTTCACTCGGCCGCGAACGCTGTGCATAAAGGCATTGTGGAAGCCCTGGTAGTAATTGGTTTGCCCAAGCAATGTGCCAATAGGCTTCATAGTCGTGGCCGCGTTTGGTTGGAATTTCTGGAGAGTGGCGATCGTGCCTCGGACGTTCTTTTTTGAAGCTTTTAAGAAGCCCTTTGTGGCGGGGCAAATCCGCGCTTTATCGCCAAACCAAATAATGGCG
>JARGOJ010000730.1:1677-4965 GCA_029210225.1 Planctomycetota bacterium | reverse complement strand
GTCGGTAAGGCGCTGAAAGCCAAGGAACCGGGTGTTGGTTACGACATTCTTCAAGACGCGCTTGTCATCAACCCGAAGAGTGAGCGAGCCTTTAAAGGACTGCGCTATAAGAAGGTTGGCGACGACTGGATTCGTCCTTGGGACGCGGAGATGCGTGGCAAGGGATACGAGTATGACAATGCCATTGGTTGGTTCAAAGGCGAGAAGAAAGACGGCCAGCACTACAATATGGGTAAGGGCAAGTGGGAGGACCTGGCGGCGGCCAACACGGCCCATGCCGAGGCGAACAATCCTTGGGTTTTCAACAGTGAGCACTTCACCTTGAAATCCTGCGCCTCTCTTAAAGAAACGCAGCTCGTCTTACGTCGTCTTGAAGCCTTTTACCTGAGGCTCTTCCGACAGTTTGACCTCTTCTTTGCTCCCAACGGCGACGCATTTACAGTCTTTGGTTTGGCGAAGAAGGCGCATATGGTTGTCAATTACTATCGTGACCGGGCTCAGTTCCAAGCGTCGGCGAATCCTCCGACTCAATGGGCGGCGGGTTTCTATAGTGGTGGACGCAAGGCTTCGTTCTTCTATTCCACTCCGGGAAGCTGGACAGTTCTTCAACACGAGATTGTTCACCAAATCCTCGGTGAGAACTCTCGCGGTGGCGCGAATAGTTGGTTGGCAGAAGGCACCGCTGTCTACATGGAAGACGCATACTTCAGCCGCGACGGCCAACTTCTTCTCGGTCCTGTCGCTAAGCATGGCCGGCCGTACCAGTATCTCAATGAAGCGAGAGCCGGGCGCACGACTATTTCTTATAAAGAAGTGATTGACCTGAAGACAAGCGCTCAGTGGGGTGCGGGCAATATTAGCGACCACTATAAGGGCGCTGGAGCGGTTGTTTACTTCTATATGACCTTTGATGGCGGGCGTTACCGTAGCACCTTCCTAAACTACTTGAAGAGTTGTTACAGCCGGGGTGCTGGGTCGGAGCTGCCTAACTTCTTTGGGCTGTCTCACGACACCCTCGCCTTCCTTTGTGAACGTTTCTATAAGCAAGGCTTCGTTTACCACAACGGCAGCATGATGACACACAGCGAGAAAGCTGTCTTCGATCGAGAATACATTGAGCAATACTTCCCTGATCCCGACCCGAAGTCTTTCAAGAATCCCAAGCGTGGTCGGAATAAGGCCCAAGCCTACACCGGGGAAATCAAAGGCCTCATCAATAAGCTGAAGAGTAGCGGCCTCCCTATGGAGAAGCGTCGTCAGGCAGCGGAAGCGCTTGTCTCAATTGGAGATGTTGGCAAAAAAGCTTGTGAAGAGACGCTGCAGTTGCTTATTGATCGAGCGAAGAATGATGTGCTGAAGAAGATTAAGGCGAAAAAACGCAATTACTTCCAGCTCATGGCTCAGGAAATTCTGCGCCGCCGTAAGACGGCTTACGACTTCATTATGGACCCCTCGAAATATCCTGATGCGAATCATGGAGCCGCCGCGCAGCCCGACGTTGACAAGCTCGTCAACGCCCTCAGAGATTCCGTTGAAAATCCTTATAAGGTCTTGAAAGAGGAAGAGAAGAAGCTGAAGGAAGTCTCCGAGAACTTAGATCTCTTTCACGATTGGCGTGCCGAGTTACTCGGGATGAAGAACGCGAAGAAGGCGGACCATGAAGAGATTGGCAAGAAGGTCAAAGACATTCTCAAGATGGATAAGAATCCTTTGAGCCCGCAGGACGCCGGTGTCAAGAAAGCGAATCAAGTCATTCTGGCCTACAATAAGAAGGGCAAGTTCTTGCTCAATAAAGAAGAGCGTGATTGCTGTGAGAAGACAAATGAATACCGTATGCTCTTCGGCTTAAAGGCCCTTTATTTCTACGATCCATTAGTTCGGGCCGGTCGCGGACACTCCAAAGAAATGCGCGATCTGAAGTTCTTCGATCACAATTCACCGACTCCTGCGAACCGCACTCCAAATATGAGAGTGTCTCGTGAAGGCGCAAAGTATTCTGGTGAGAATATCGCCATGGGTCATCCTTCAGGAATCGCCGCGTTCTGGGGCTGGTACAATTCTAGTGGTCACCATAGAAACATCCTCGGTAAGGTTCACACGTCCCTTGGGGTTGGGCAGTGCGATCGTTATTGGACGCAAAACTTTGGTCGAGACAAGCCTCAGTAAGCTTGCTTCGGAGATCGGCCCAAATGAGAAAGAGGAGAGCCTTAGCTCTCCTCTTTCTCATTTGAAGTGAATTGCTCTGAAAGAGTTAATGACCGTTGTTGGGGGCGCTCATCATGGCTAGTGCTCTGTCATCCTTGAATCTTTGGGGTCTGACAGCTCATTCGCCCATGAGCAAATGCCCTCGCCAGAGACCCTAACGATTTAAGTGTGCCAGAGCCCTATATTCTTCTTCAAGCGTGAGCAGACTTTGACAGCTTCGCTTTCTATCCAGGCTCGAAAAGCGAGGGGGGCTGATGCCAGAGGACTGTGGGCAGCGCTGGCTGATGGCTTTGAACTTGGCAGGGTAAGCACGCCGAAGCTCAGAACTCCAAGGGCGATTAAGACGCGAAAGCAATAGACTCGAATTTGATAAATGCCGAGGGCAATTATTGGGCTTGGCCATTTGGGAATTCTCATAGTGGTTTTCGTTTCCAGTGAGGCTCTCGCGGACATCACCGACCATAGACCCTTATCCCCACCGGTTTGTCATTGTTTGCTCACCACTCGATCACCGTCACTAGGTGCTCTCTTCAAAAGAAATGAGAAAGAAGCCTTGATGCCCCAACATGACAAATGATAAATGAACGATCGTTCGTTTTCTGAACGATCGTTCGTTTGTTTGTCCGTTGGGAGTGATCATGAATCGTCTTTTTGCCTTTGTTTCTCTGTTTTTGTTTGCTGCTTGTAGCTCAGGATCCTCTGGGGGAAGCCCAAGTATTCCAGGGTCGACAGGCGCTTCAAGCTCTTCCACCACCGCAACAGCAAGCCTCACTCAGCCGAGCTTAACCTCTCCAGTGTGGAAGCACCCCAAGGCGAGCAACGCAGTCGTGACCCCCAGTAACACGGCAGCGCCAACAGGAAGCGCGACGACAGGCTCTACGACAACAGGCGCTACGACGACTGGCAACAGCTCTGCGGGGGTGCCGAGCACCACTTCTGCGGCCTCTACAAACAATGGGCCTCAGCTGCTCGGATCGATTCCTCCCGACCCAGAGAACGGCTTCAACGGTCAGCTCTACTTTGTTGGAGAGAATATCCAGCCAGGGTCGTCCATCCTTGTCTACTATCAGGGTGTTCCCATCA
>JARGOJ010000730.1:0-1667 GCA_029210225.1 Planctomycetota bacterium | reverse complement strand
ACTTTGCCAGCGAACTTCTATAGTTCAGAGCTGCTGTCGAGCTATGTCTTCCTCACCATTCCTGGAGACTACCGATTTGAAGCATTGGCGCTCGATGGGAGCATCTCTGGTGGTTTTGACCTCACCATTCCTCAAGGTGGGCTCCCCGGAGTGTTCAATAACGCGGACCCGGCCATTCACATGAGCTTTCCAAGTCAGTTCCAACAAGGATTTCTTGGGTCCATTTACCTTATGGGAGATCACTTCATTGAAGGCGCCCAATTGATTGTGCAAGTTCCAAATCTGCCGCCGGTGACCGTGCCCCTCACCTACATCAATAGCCGAACACTCTCCTGGACGATCAGCGCGCCGCTCCCCGGCTCAATCTCAATCCAAGTCGTAAATCCGGATCTCCGGACGTCGTCGCCAATCACCCTCACATTCCAAGGGTCACCGACGGTTAACACCGGGGTCTTTCCCAGGCCCACTGTGGCATTTGGCCCAAGCCTTCTGTCTGCTCCCTTTGTTGGAAGCAGCCACATCTATGGACAAGATTTCTTGCCTGGGGCCATCATTGAATGGAAGGATCTGAGCAGCAATCAAGTGACGCTCACGCCCGCGGGCTATCTGTCCAATCAGGAATTGCTGTGGACGCTTGTGTATCCCGCGCCAGGTCAGTATGAGCTGGTTGTCGTGAACCCCGACAATCAGAGGTCTACACCCTTAACCGTCGATGTTCAGTAGCATAACTACGGGGCGCGACGCTCGATAGAGAACTCTTCAATGAATTGGTCGCCGCCAGGAATCTTGACCAGTAATTTGAATTGATTGACCCCCGTTTTTAATGGCACCTTCAATTGAAATTGTCCCAGTTTGTCAGCTCGTGTCCTGTTTTCTCCAACCTCAAGAAACAACTCGCGAATGCTGAACTGACCCTTTATGAGAATAGAGTCGGTCGTCACGAACTCAGGGAGTTCAGGCTTTTTGATCCAGCCACGGTACTTGCTGGAAAACACTTCATAGCTCTGCTCCACGAAGTTTCCCGCATAGTCTTTGGCGACAATCCGGGCGGGAATAGAATCTTTGCCATTGAACTCAAGCTTCGTCACGAATGACCCGAGGCTATCAATCTTCACAACTTTATCATTGACGGTCACGGCAGCCAAATACTTATCTTTAGCGCGGCCTTGGAGTCCGTCGTCAGTCAGGAATATGCGGTCGCCGGTGACGTTCTCCATTGTCAAAACAGGGATTTTAGAATCATAGATAATAATGAGATTCTTAACGCCAATTCCACCGTCTTCCGCCTGTAAGCGTAAGACGTAATTGTTCTTTCCATTTCTTAGGGTGCAGTCGTATTGAAAGGCTCCCTTTTCGTCGAGATCGACCTTACTTAAGTTGATTTTCAGTTTCGCCGGAATACGACTGGCAATGCCTGAAATGACATGCTTCTGAACATTTGTATAATCTCCCGGGGCCTTGAATTCTTTGAACTCAACCTCGGGTCTGTAGACGATTGAATAGCTCTTTGTGCTCTTGTTTCCAGCCAGATCAGAGACTCTAATTTGAACCTTTTTTATCTCTCCATCGAAAGGAACCTCAAAGAGTCCGTCCTTGTTAAACTTGATGGCCTTGTCATTGATGAGAAGCTCAGCAGGGTTCTTGTCGCGAACTTCACCGACGAGGAC
>JARGOJ010000729.1 GCA_029210225.1 Planctomycetota bacterium | reverse complement strand
CAAAGAAGATGAAAGAACTTAAAGAAAAACTGCAAAACAGACACTGACATTGGCACCCTTGTTGCTTTATGTAGAGGCACAAAGAGGCCAGCTGGGTCACGACCGAGGCAAAATCGAAACGAGGCAAACCAAATTTCGAATTCTGTCGATAGTCAAATCAGACCCCGATCTTGGCTTTGAAGATATTGAGGATACAACCGATGGCGCTAAAACCTTCAATCAACAACGATGCTATTGCCGGTAGCTATGTCTTTCGATATCGCCGCGGCTGTCCCATGACCACGAAGAAGCAAGCCTTGGTCCATAAGATCCTCGGCGGCGTCATCGATGAGATGGTTGCAGACCTCTTTCAAGGCGGCTCAATCTTCACCCGACTCCGCGCTGCCAGGCGGCTCGGGAACCGACGTCTTTTTGGAGGACGCCCACTCAGCCCTCTCGGATATGTGGAGCCCGCGAAGCAAGCCGTCGCTGCTCTCGAAATGGCCATCCATATCGACGACTCCCCATTTGTCAGAAAAGAAGCGAAACGCTCACTCAGCAACCTCTTCCTAGCCCGTGCAAGCTAAACTGGAGTGTCCGCTATGACCAGCTCTCAAGTCACAGACTCCCTCAACTTTGAACAACAAGCTGAGCTTCTCCAAAAAATCGGTTCCGCTGTTTATCTACGCTATTCAAGCAGCCCAAAGTCATGGGACGACGCGGCCCAAGCCGATCTCTCAGACAAGATCAGCGACACCTGCAAAGAGGTCTTCGCGGCCTTCAACGAATGCAAGACTCCTGCTGGTGTCGTCAAAGAATGCGTTGATCGGCTCTTTGATTTCCACTCACCCATGACCCGTCTTGGCGCTGCTTACTTTCTTGGTTACGCGAAGCTGTTCCCTCTCAGCACAGCGGGCAAAGTCAGTTCAAGCCTTGAAGACTCGTTTACAGCCCTGAGCCACTCCTTTACTCACGACGAATGGAAACCCGTTCGAGAAACCGCTGCGGAGTCTCTCTTTCGCCTCCAATCCCTCATTCAAATCAGTTCTCAATTGAGCGAATGGGATCTCGAGCTCAACCTCGTATAACCTATTAAACCGGATGAACGGCGCAGCCTCCAACCCAATCGCTTGTCCACTTAGCCAACAAGGCATCTTTCAGCTCTGTGAAGGGATAGACCCGTCCCGCATACGGCTTCAATTGACCGCTGCGCACCCAAGTAAATAGCTGCTCCAGTCGCTCTTCTCGAATCGTGGGATCTCGATGAGTGCTAATCACCGTTGGACATCCCAAGACATCTAATCCCTTCATCATAATTAGATTCGTCGGCAGTTGATTCGCATTCGGACTTCCCCGTTGCCCGCGTCCCTTTGCGACAAATGGCGTGGCCGCCCACCCAACAATAAGGTAGCGCGCTCCAAATTGAACGCATCGCAATGAAGCCGCGGAGATTGGCCCCCCGACCCCATCGTAAACGAGCTCAACACCTCGATTATCCGTCAATTCTCTGACCCTTTTCCTCAAAGAATCCAATCCGCCGTGATCCTCGTTCGTGCAGAGCACATGATCCGCGCCCTCTTTCCTCACGATCTCCAACTTCTCCTCAGAGCGACCCGTGGCGATGACCGTTGCGCCAAGTATCTTCGCCAAATGAACCGCTGCCAAGCCTGTCGCACCGGAAGCCCCATGAATCAGTATGGTCTCTCCCGCCTGCAATCGGCCCCTCGCTACTAAACAATGGTAGGCTGTTTCATAGGAACCTAAAAATTGATTCGCTTGATCAAAGGTCAATTGCTCAGGCAAATGAAAAAGAGCTTCGGCGGGAGCGACAGCGTAGCTCGCGAATCCACCGAACTGGCGATAGTCTCCCTTCGATCGCGGACCCGTTTTAAAGCCATCGGCCATGACCTCATCGCCGATCTTAAACCCCTTGCGCTTCGCGTCACTCCCAGCCCAAAGTATCTCTCCTGAGAATTCTAATCCCGGAGTGTAGGGAGGATTGGCCATGTGCTGATATTGACCGCTCGACATGATCAGGTCGACCCACCCCACCGACGCGCTCTTAACCGCGATAACACAATCACTCTCTTTGAGGGTCGAAACATCCGGGGCCGACTGATCTTCGATGACCAATTGATTTTCAATGGCGTCCATCGGGTTCTCGCCATATTCCAAAATTCTCGCACGTCTCCCGACAGGCCATTCGCCCGCCACACTCTCAGTCATGATCACTCCTGAATCCGATCGCTTCCCTGGAATTCCTTCACTTTAACTGGGCGGCTATTTTCCGACACTCGTCTTTCAGTTTTTCACCAGCCTTCTCCCCAAAGAATGACACGACAGCCTCATAACCACCGCGTTTAAACTCCTTCTCAGTTAAGATATAACCAATGTGATTATTGGCTAAACTGGCGAGCAAGACTGTCTGGTAGCCGAGCGCTTTCACTTCTTTTCGCAACGCCATTCCAAGCTCCGCAATCGGTTCCCCCGGCATGGTCAGGATGACAGAGTTGCCAATCCGAATCCCCTGCAAACGCACACTATGCTCGACCCAGCGAGTACTCAACGGCACCGTAAGACCATTTTTAAAGCGACCTAAGACATTCTTAAAGCCCAAGGGATCATCCTCTAACTGAGCCAGTGTTTCTTCAGTCACTGTCATTCTTGGACGTCCAAGAGTGATTGTTTTCGAGATATTGGCGAGCTTTAATTGATCGCTGCATTTCAATTCACCGTGCAGCTTCATCACAGCCTTCGCGAGCTTCTTCGCCGCGGCTGGGCCCCCAGATGGCGCCATGTCACCCTCAGCGCCATTCATGAATAAGACGACACCCATTTTTTCCTTTTCAAGGCGAGTGTTCACAAGCCCCATTACATCGGCGGAGAATTTGTCGTTGCCAGTGCCATGCATTGTGCCGTGAATTGCAAAGTTCCACAGTGTCGCGATGGCCTTGCCCTGAGCATTGTCGACACGAAGAACCCCTAATTGAGGATCGATATGGGTCCTTAAGATTGAGGCATGGAGCTTATGGCGCCTATTCTTCGTTGCACCCAGAACATCGACAGTGCCCACGGCCAACTTCGCAGAAACAGCGGCTTTCTCAGCCTTCACCATGACGGTCGCCAGCCGCTTGACCAGCTGTCGACGCACGCGGGCTTTCAATAAATCCATCGCGCTCAATTGCCAGAGGAGACTCTTTGCGACGGCACCGGAGCCGGAGTGAGTGTGAGATGCGCAGGCGAGCACCGAATCCAACTTTAGAGTGAAGCCCTGTTTTCTCGCGGCCTTGACGGCATCGGAGACTAAGTCTCCCTCAACGGCGATGGCGTCGATCGTCAGCAAACAAACCTTTTCTTTACCTTGCTTGATCACAAGCGCTTTCGCGTAAAGAGGATCCAAAACACCCGTTGCAGGAGCCAAGAAGGTATGACTGTTAAACGGATTGAAATCCGCACGCTTCAGCCTTCGCTTTCCTCCTCCATAGCCTCCAAGCGGCACCCCTTTTCCTGGCGTAATCTCAATTTGAGCTGCGCCAGCGGTCATTGGAGCGCACTCCCCAAGGCTCACGCCGACAATAAGTAGGGCTAGCTGAAACACAGCGATGCCGCTAATAGTCCTGGTTTTCATAAGTGATCTTTCTGTGGTAAATATCGTTTGCCACGCCCAATTGAATTCAGGACTGCAACGCTGCCTATTATGAGGGCGGTTATTGTATAACGAGAAAGCTGGATGCCGTGAACCTCAAGCCGTGGATTGCCTGTGAATTTCTCGCCCTTTATCTGCCCAAACGGCCATGGTACGTTCCAAAAACCTTCCGGAGCGAAAGATCAAATGTCCTGCCCAGAGTGTAAGGCGCTTGTCGCTGACGACATCGCAACGGTCGCCCTCTCCCCAAGCCCCGTCCCAAATGTATCAAGCAAGCCTAGCTACAAGTCCCACTCAGCAACGAGTCCCACTCTATCAAATTGGGAATTTCTTGAAGAAATTGGGCGCGGCGGAATGGGAGTCGTCCAAAGAGTCAGAGACAAGAAATTAGGTCGACAAGCCGCCCTCAAAATCTTACGAGCCAACAACGCGAGCCAACAAGTTGAAGACCGATTCTTAAGAGAATCCAAGGTGACCGCCAATCTCGACCACCCATCCATTCCTGCCGTCTTTGACGCGGGTCGCGATGAGTCGGGACACCCCTATCTGCTCATGCGCCTCGTGCGCGGTGAGACCTTAGGGCACCATATAAAGGTCTTGCACCAAAACGACTCAAACAACCCAAGACGCTACTTAGAAGCCCTCCTCAAAGTTTCTGAGGCGGTCGCTCACGCCCATGACCGGGGAATCATTCATCGCAACCTCAAGCCCGAAAATATCATGATCGGAAACTATGGCGATGTGCTCGTCATGGATTGGGGCCTCGCCGGATTCAAGGACGACAATCCCAACGACGAAGAAACGGTCGTTGGTGAGCGTCCTCAACCAAACATAGAAAGCACCGTAAGCGCTGACCCTCACTCTGGGGACACCGACCTCACCCTCCCGGGAACAGTCATGGGCACTCCCGGTTACATGTCTCCTGAGCAAGCGGACGGCGCCTGGGTCGACGAACGCTCCGATATCTTTGCCCTCGGGGCCATTCTCACGGAGATACTGACCGGGCAATCCCCAATATCCGGGGACAGCGCCCTCTCCAAGATTAAGAGAACACTCGAAGGCGACTTTCTCTATCCCAGTGACAGTTCGGTGGACAGCGCCCTGGAGCTCGATTGGATCGCTCGCCAGGCTCTCGCCCTCGATCCGGACCAACGTACCACGAGCGCGATAATCTTTATTGCTCAGCTTCGCTCCTACCTGGCCGGAAGCCCAGTCCCAGGTTATCCATACTCCCGGCAGGAGCGGCTTGAAGGATGGTTGCGACGACATCCCTTCGTGGTGGTCGTCAGCTCGGCCATGGCTTTCATTCTATTGATCACAGTTTTGTATGGACTCTCATGGCAGGC
>JARGOJ010000728.1 GCA_029210225.1 Planctomycetota bacterium | reverse complement strand
AAGCGGCAACAAAGAATCACGCCTGATCGGCGTATCTCACTGGAAACGAGTCCTCAAGAATCACAAGGACTACAAAGACACAGAAAGACTCCACTGGAAACTCGCTCGCGCCTTTAGAAACATGGGCCGCTACGACGAATGCGAAAAAGCCTATCGCGCCTTTTTGAGCGTCTCCAAAGACGATGATAAGAAAGGCCAAGCGCGCTTTCAAATCGCCGAGAGTTACGAGCGTCGCGGCAACTACGAACAAGCTCGCCAAGCCTTCGGAACCTTCCTCGGACGTCACCCAAGTCACCAGCTCTTCGCCTCAGCCCAACAAAGAATCGCGACCTCATGGATCTCTGAAGGAGAGGAGTGGGCTAAAGAGAAGAGTGGCATTGAAAAAGCCGTCACGCTCTGGCGCCAATTCCTAAAACGTTATCCCGTTCACGGCAGCGCGCCGTCTGTCCTTTATAAGATCGCAACCGTCAATTATCAGAACAAGCGTTGGGACGAAGCAATCAAGATCTTCGATGAAGTGGTCCAGAAATACCCAAGGCAATATGGCAGCGCCTCTCTCTATTACACGGCTCTCATTTACGAGAAAGAGCAGGACAACCTATCGGAGGCAATTCTCAAGTACGAGCAGCTGGTCCGTAAATTCCCTTATTCCTCCCAAGCACGAAACGCTGGCGAAGTCTTGCGGATCATGCGCCAACAAAGCCTTCGCTTGGAAACACCACGAAGCTTTCATAGCCAGGAAACACCCTATCTCAATATTGTGAGTCGAAATGCTCCGACCATTAATTTCAAAGCCTATCGCCTCGACCTAAAAGAATACTTCGAAAAGAAGCGCAGCATTGTCAATATTGAGCAATTGGCTGTTGGACTCGTCAAGGCGACTAAAGAGTGGACATTAAAAACCCCAAAATATGAAGACTACCGCCACAACGAACATCGCCACGAGCTTCCTCTTCGTGGTGAAGGAGCGTGGGTCCTCACGGCAGAAACAAACAAATACGTCGCGACCTCATTGATTCTCGTGACGGACATTGTCACTGTCATTAAGCGCAGCCCAAAACAAATCCTCGTCTTCGCAAAGAACCGTGTCAGCGGGAAACCTGCGAATGGCGTCGACGTCATGCTCGCGCTCGACGGTCGCATGGTTGAGGGAGGAAAAACAAACCAGGACGGTATCTATCAGAAGGAACTCGATGGCTATAAGGTCCAAGTCTTCGCCAAGCAAGGAAAGTCGGTTTCTTACGCCCAAGCTCACAAGCAAAACTCACAGAGCTTTGGTTACAGCGCAAAAGGCTACATTTACACAGACCGCCCCGTCTATCGTCCCGGTCATGTCGTTCACTACAAAGGTATTCTGCGAGAGATTGACCGGGGCCAGTACATTCGTCCGAAGAAGGCTAAGGTCAGGGTTCGAATCATTGACTCACAAGGCCTCGTTCTCCGCGAGTTAAACACCAACACGAACGAGTTCGGAACGGTTCGCGGCTCACTCACACTCGGTCGGGAAGTCAGCCTGGGAGAGTATAAGGTTGAATTGACCAATAACTCTAAAACCTACTCTGGCTGCTTCTACGTCGAGGAATACAAGAAGCCAGAAGTGCTCGTCAACGTCGCCACGACTAAGTCGAGCTATCTCAGCGGCGAGGTTGTCCAAGGCAAGATCAAGACAAGCTATTACTACGGTGGCGTTGTTCCCAATTGCCGCGTGACCTACCAGGTCACTCGCGTCGCGAATCCTTTCGATGCCTCAGTCCACAAGAGCAACGCCTGGTTCTACAAGTCGAAGAACAAAGCCAGTGGCGGTGAAAACATCAGCTATAAAACAGCAACCGCAGACAAGAATGGCGAGTTGAAGTTCTCCTTTAAAACAATCACTGGTTCGTCAGATTTCCGATATGTCATCACTGCGTGGGTTCAAGGCCCCGACCGACGGACTGTGACTGGATCAGGCCAGGTTTATTGCACACACCGCGGATACTACGCCCTGGTCGAGAGCAATAAGAAAGTCGTCAAGCCCGGAGAACAATTCCGCGTGACTTTCAAGACCGTGCAAGCATCTCACCAAGGACTGGCAACTAACGGCGAGCTAAGAATTCTTCGCCTCTCAAGCGTTGGCAACGGCAACAATGGGGAATCAGTGATTCAAGTGCTGCCAGTCAAGACTAACAAGTCCGGGAGTGCTTTTCTCAACTTGAAGCTTGATCGCCCCGGAGACTATGAGCTGCGCTTCGTCGGAAAAGACCGCCGAGGCACCGAGGTCGAAGGCGCTGTGCGCATTGTCGCCTCTGGTGATGCCGAAGACCTCGCGAAGCAAGCCAAGGTTCGCGCTGATAAAGAAGTCTACCGACGGGGTGACAAAGCCCGCATTCTTCTTAACTCTCCAAAAGCTGACACCTACGCGCTTCTCACTTTTGAAGGAAGCCGGGTCCTCGACTACAAGGTCCTCCACCTCAAGAAGCGCTCGACGGTTCTTGAATTGCCCATGAAAGACCTCTACGCCCCGAACGTCTTCGTCAAAGTGGCCATTCCCACCGAAGATGGCTTCTATCAAGACGAAGACGAGATCCTGGTCTTCAAATATCTCAATGTTGAAATTGAAGCGGATAAGAAGAGCTACAGCCCCGAGGGCAAAGCTCAATTCAAAATTAGAACCTTGGATCAGAGCGGACAAGCCGTCGCTGCAGAGCTTTCTCTCTCGGTTGTTGACGAAAAAGTCTACGCCCTTCGCAGTGAGACCGTCGGAGGTATGAAACCCTTCTTCTACGATCAACGCCGCAAGAACATTGTCACAACCGCCGTCTCCTCAACGTGGAAATATAACGGCAAGACTCGTGAGCAAGTCAAAGAGCTGATGGATGAAATCTCTAGCCTAAAGCGAGAATTACTGATCGCGGAGAGCTTGAAGAAAGTCCAATTGGAGAATGAAAGTCTTCGGAAATCAATGAAGAAGCTTGACTCCATGAATCGATCACTTGAGAGGAAAGAGAAGTCCAAGCGCCGTAGTCGGGGGCTTTATCAAGACTCCAAATCAGAAGCCCCGAGCGCCGGGGGAAAAGACATGAAATTCGCCGATCGCGCTCCAACAGGAAAATCTATTGGCGGCGCCGGCGGTGGCCGCTGGGGCAAGAAAGGGATGAAGCAGCGGCAAGGAGCCGCTGGTGGATTAGATGGATTCACAGCGGCTGCGACGAAGGTCCGGAAGAAATTTGCGGACACTGCATTCTGGAGCGCAAACGTTGTCACCAATGGCGATGGCTCTGCGACTGTCACTCTCGATCTCCCGTCGAATCTCACGCTATGGCGAGCTACAGCGAGAGGCGTCACCAGCCAAACACTTGTCGGTGAGGCGACGACTCAAATCAGCGTCACCAAAGATGTCGTCGCGTCTGTCGCGCTCCCCCGTTTCTTGACACACAAAGACAAAGCGATCTTGACAATCTCTGGTCACAACCGAACTGATAAAACTCTTAAAGGTCGCCTCTCGGTGAAGCTGACAAAGCTCGCCGCCAATTCGGCGCATGTGAACACGATTCGTGAATTGGAAGCCGGGCAACGACGCTACGAAGACCTTAAAACAAGTGTCCTCGGCGTCGGCGAAGCCCAAATAGAGGCTCGCTACGAAACCGGGACTGCGAGTGACGCTGTTCTTCGCAAGATTCCCGTCAAGGCCTTCGGAGAGCCGGTTCAAAAAGGAAAGTCAGGGGTGCTTACAGACGCTGAGTTTTGGACCTTCGAAGTCGGCGCCGACCGCATTGAGAATAGCGCGAGCGTTACAGTGAAGCTCTTCGCCGGTCGCCAGGATGCACTCCTCAGCGGTCTTCGCTACGTTCGCGATTTCCCCTATGGTTGCGTGGAACAAACCGTCGACCGCTTCCTCCCTCTCGTCAGCGCTCGACGTGCGCTGTTGAAAGCGGGCCTCCCAGAAAATGAGTTATCGAAGAGAATAAATGAACGATGCACGCAAGGCGCCCTTAGGCTCTTAGCCCTCCAGCGCGCTGATGGTGGTTGGGGTTGGTGGAAGAATGACCAATCTTCGCCATTTACCACCGGATACGCGCTTCTGGGATTAGAGGTCGCTCGGCTCAATCGAGTTTATATCTCTTACAACCGTCTCTACAAAGGACGCCGGGCCGCCAAGAATCTCTTGCGTCAAGTCCGACAGGCGGACGCACGGGCGCTCTTGCTCTATGCTCTTTCACTCTCCAACGATGGTTCGGATGACGACTTCAATAGAGCGCTTCGGGCTCGAGATCAGCTCTCAGCACAAGGACTCGCTTGGCTCTATCTTGCATGCAAGCAAAGGCGCCGTTCGTACAACACGGCACCTATCATCGAAGATCTGAAGTCGACTGTCGTCTCGAAGAACGGCGCGACATACTGGGTTGGTTCCCGTCGTCGTGGCTGGACCCACGAAAGCTCCGAAGCCTCAGCCTGGGCCGCCTACGCGCTCCTTATCGCTGAGCCAAACAACATTCTCGTTGAGAAAGTCGCGAGCACGCTCATGGCGAGACAGAAGAACGGCTATTGGCGCTCAACCAAAGAGACCGCCGCCGTGCTCTTCTTCCTCTCTGCCTTGATTGAGAAAAATGGCCTCAGCGCCCTCAATGGCTCAATGGCTGTGGAGATCAATGGCAAACCATTCGCCCAAACCAAACTTGAAGGCAAGCTCCTACGCCAGCGAGATGTCGAACTCACTCTTCCCAGCAAGCTTCTCAAGACAGGCAAGAACACTCTGCGCCTCGTTAAAACAGGCCCGGGTAAAGTGAACTACAGCCTCTCGCTAAAATACGTGGCCAAGGCCGACAGCCTCAAAAACAAAGGACCTCTGCTCAGCTTCGACCGTCGCTATCGCCGCTTTATCCGAGGCGCTTCAAGCTACGACATCCCCGGTTGGTCCATTGTCCGCACCAGCGCTCGTCCTTCATTGGCTTCTCGCCCCTCATTGCTTGAGACTGTTTCAGGACAACGTCTCTGGGTCG
>JARGOJ010000727.1 GCA_029210225.1 Planctomycetota bacterium | reverse complement strand
ATTGGCGCAAGAAGTTGGATTGCGACCGCAGGATTTGATATTCGATCCGTTGACGTTCACATTGGGAACGGGAGAGGAGATCTATCGGAAGGTTGGCGTTGAGACTTTGGAGGGGATTCGTAGGGTGAAGGAGGAGTGTCCTGGGGCGCGAACGATACTTGGTTTGTCGAATTGTTCTTTTGGATTGAATCCGGCGGCGCGTCAGGTCTTGAATTCGATCTTCTTATCGGAGGCTGTGAAGGTTGGCTTGGATCAGGCGATTGTTCATGCGTCGAAGATACTGCCGTTGTTTAAGGTGGCGGAGTCGGAGCAGAAGATTGCCCGTCAGTTGATCTATGACGATCGTAGTGAGGGCGATCCATTGATGCGTTTTATGGAGTTGTTTACGGATCGTAAGGCGAAGGGATCGATGGTTTCTGAGCGGCCGGATACGATCGAGAAGGTGTTGGAGCAGCGCATCATCGACGGTGACAAGAAGGGTCTAGAGGTTGACTTAGACACGGCTTTAGAGAAGTACAAGCCTTTCGAGATTATCAATCAGTTCCTTTTAGACGGTATGAAGATCGTCGGTGAGATGTTTGGCTCGGGGAAGATGCAGTTGCCTTTCGTTTTGCAATCTGCGGAGGTTATGAAGTCGGCGGTGAAGCACCTTGAGCCGCATATGGATAAGCTGGAGGGATCAACGCGGGGGCGTGTTGTTTTGGCGACGGTGAAGGGGGATGTTCATGATATCGGGAAGAACCTGGTGGACATCATTCTGTCGAACAATGGCTTTGACGTTTTGAACCTTGGTATTAAGCAGCCGATTGACGCGATTATTGAGGCGGCGTTGGAATACAAGGCGGACATTGTTGGCATGAGCGGTTTGCTTGTGAAGTCGACGGTGATCATGCGGGACAACTTGCTTGAGTTGAATCGGCGGGGAGTGACTCAGTTCCCGATCTTGCTTGGTGGGGCTGCGTTGACGCGGGGTTATGTCGAGGAAGATTTGCGTTCACTTTACGAGGGTGAGGTGGCTTATGCGCGGGACGCCTTTGACGGCTTGAGTTTGGTGACCCGTGTTGCCGAGCAGGGGAAGCCGTTAGTTGAGGTCTCCGATGTGGCTCCGAAGGCTGTGAAGGTGGTTGCGGCGCCGGTGGCTGTTGTCGACGATGATCCGAATCGTCGTTCTAAGACCTCGAAGATCGAGCCTTTGAAAGCGCCGTTTTGGGGTGCTCGCAAGGTTGAGCAACCCTATGAGACGGCGGAGGAGGTCTTTGATTGGATAAACAAGCAGACCTTGTTTCGGGGTCAATGGCAGTTTCGTCGGGGTCAGAGGACCGCGGTGGAGCAGGCGGCTTTTGAGCGTGAGACTGTCGAGCCCATCTACAAAGAGGTTCGCGCCGAAGCATTGAAAATAGGGCTCTTTGAGCCGAAGGTTGCCTACGGTTTCTTCCCATGTCGTAGTGAGGGCAATGACGTCGTTGTCTATCATGATGAGTCTGGTTCACGGGAGCGGGCGCGCTTTTCGTTTCCTAGGCAGGGACTGGGTAAGAAGGATCTCTGTTTGGCGGATTACTTCCGTGATGACGTGATCGACTGCGTGGGATTTTCGGCGGTTACTGTTGGAATGAAGGCTGGAGAGTTTACGAAGTCCTTGTTCGATTCGGATCAGTTCACTCGTTACCTTTACTTCCATGGTTTGTCTGTTGAGGCGGCTGAGGGGTTGGCTGAGTATTGGCATCATCGCATGCGTGCTGAGCTTGGTTTGGTTGAGGGTGAGTCGAAGGACGTGACGGATCTGTTCCGCCAGCGTTATCGAGGAGCGCGTTATTCCTTTGGCTATCCGGCGTGCCCAGACCTCTCTATGCAGGAGATGATTTTCGATTTGATCCCGGCGCGGGAGCTTGGAATTAGTTTGACTGAGGAGTGTCAATTGGTCCCGGAGCAGTCAACGACGGCGATGGTTGTGCATCACCCGGATGCTCGATATTTCATGGTTTGAGGCTTGCTGGGCTTCTGCTTGGAAAATTTGCTGGCTTGGGGTTGTGAATCCCCACAATTTTGCCTTCGGGTCGTATAATCTGCGATCTAAATATTCATGGACGCTCAGCTTTGAAGCGTTCGTTTGGAAAAAGAGGAGTACTGTTTTGACTGAGAATAATCGCCGAGACTTTCTAAAGGGTTTGGCTGCTGTGACCGGTGGCTTTGTCTTGTTGCCATCAGTGACGGCTTGCAAGCCTAAGGCAACGACTAAGACCGATAAAAAAGGTGCCACAACGAAGCCTAGCGGTGACACAGCGTCCATTCCAATCGATCAGCCCAAAGATTGGGACCCTATCAAGTTCAATAAAGATCGTGGAAACAAGGGTTCCATCCCTAAGACTTACCACGAGAGTATCAATGGGCCAGATGGTGATAAGAAGCACCTTGGCAAGCACCTTCCGTACCAGGCGAAGCTTGACGCGAAGCTTGTTCCAGGTGGCTTTATCGCGCTTATGTGGGGCGATCCTTCTAAGGGATATGCGAAGCATCCAAACTCTCCAAAGACGGAGCAGAACAAAGAAGGCCACTGGTATAACTGGATCAAAGTTCGTAAGGCTGAGAAGGGCAAGCACGAAGAGCTTCAGAGCACTTACAGCAGCTGGCCAGCCATTGGCGAAGGCGACAACGGAAGCTATGTCGCATTTGGCGGGGGCAAGGTTGAGGACGATTCAGGTAAGAACACTGTTTACCTCACGAAGTTGCCAGCAGACGTTAAGAAGGGTGACACCGTGCGTATTTGGGCTCACTGCCTCACTCACGGTGAGTACATTGATTTCTTGACTGTTTGAGTCTCCGCTCGGTTTGGTGTTTCGGCATCCTTAAAACTATGTGTTCTGTCAGCTCATCTGTTCGTGAGCAGTGTTGGTCGTCAGTCATTTAGCCTGCTAAATTCCTATCCTTCCGCCTTGCTCTCGAACATATGCCCTAGCCAGAAACCCTATAGATTTAAGGATGCCGAAGCACTAGGTCGAGTAGAATCTGAGGGGCGCTCCGAGTACGGCGCGTCCCTTATCAGTTTTTTCTGCGGGTCCCTGAGATTGGAAACTGGACATGTTCCTGCTCTATCTCAAAATATTCCTCACCTTTATCGTCAGCGGCGTATTCTGGGTCGTGAATGCAGAGCTATTTGCGGCGGCGGCCGGAGTTAGTGGCGACACACGTTTTAACGGATGGCTGCTCGCGCTCGCGCTCGGCAGCGCACAGACTGTTTGTTTTGTGTTGGTGTATTACTTTGGGAATACCCTGATGCGGTGGAGCAAGCGGCTGCGCTGTAAAGTTCAGAACTTTGATATGGAGCGCTTCGAGAACTGCACCGCGATCACGCTGGTGCTTGGTTCCATCTTTGGATTACCGCCCCTGGTTGTGCTCGCGATTATCGCTGGCTCAGTGAGATACAACATTCGGCGCTACATATTGATTGTGTTTACTTGCCGCTGTCTGCGCTTCGCGATCCTCTACTTCTTTGCGCAGAACATCATCGACTTCTTCGGTTGGGACATCAAAGGAGCCATGACGCTCCCGTTCTAAAGCGAAGAGGATTGCCGTTTACTTTTTTGTTTTTGAGCGGGAAGAGAAGGTCCGCTTGACCCACCCGACGGCTTTTTCATGGACCTTTTGAGTGCGCTCGACCAAGGTTAGCTCGTTAAAATACCAATTGAGGCTCGCCGTCAAGGTCACGAAGACCGAAACGAAGATCGCGCCAAAGATAGAATAGCCAAAGGCCGGAGCAGTAAGCATGGCCTTCATCCCAGAGAAGTGCTCTGTGATAATCTTGAGCTCATGGGCGATGGCGCAAAAGAGCGCGAGGGCGATCAAGAACGAATACCCTGTCGAAATTAATAACATGAACAATTGGCGAAATGGCGTATAGAGGCGTCTATAGACGCTCTTAAAGATTCCCAGGGTCATGATGGCTAGCAACATGACGCCGAGTGACTTCATTCTGTTCAACTGTACATCGCTCATATCCCTTCTTTCGGCCGACCATCCTCCTTAACTTGGCACCAAGGCACAGATTATGGTTTTCTTTATCGACTCTCTGGCAAGGCGCCTTATCTATCACCCAGAGCCCCCAGACTCTAGCCTCGATCGTCCGCCCTCCACCATGCACGGCGACCCTGTTCAAGAGCTTTGGATTGAGAATTCTTCTCCCAATCCCATTCACGCCTGGTTCTACCCACACACCACCGCAAAGTTTGGGCTGCTCTTTTGTCATGGCAACGCCGGGCATCTCGCCCACCGACACCCCACGGCCGAGCTGTTGCGGGCCGAACTCAACTGTCATGTCCTGCTCTTTGACTATCGTGGCTATGGTCGCTCCAGAGGGGTTCCCGACGAAGCTGGAGTCTGCCTCGACACGGAATTGGCCTTCAAGAAACTCTGCGAATTGACCCAGCTCGGCGCTGATAAGCAGATGATCTTCGGTCGATCTCTCGGCGCCGCGATCGCGATAGAGACCGCGACTCGTGTAAGCACGATCAAAGGTCTTATTCTTGCTTCACCTTTCACCTGCATCGCCGATATGTGCGGGGAAATGCTCGGCAGCAACTTTCCTGCCCGTTATCTCTCGGAGCGCTTTGATTCGATTGGGAAGATTCCCCAGATCAGCGCTCCAAGCTTTATCTTCCATGGGGAGAGGGACAGTCTTATCCCTATAGCGCAAGGCCGGCGGCTATTTGACGCGAGCCAGAGCCGTCAGAAAGAATGGCTCGCTATTGAGAATGCCGATCACAATGATCTCATCACTATCGGTGGTACTCTTTTGCTAGACAGGCTCAAGGGATTTGCGTTGTCCCGCTCATGAACGTTTTAATTTCAATGGGGTTCTATATAATAGAGGATCTATGGACTCTTCTACCGACAATACACCTAAGACCAAAGCCCCAACGAAAGCACTCGGAGAAATCCTCGTGGGGAAGGGCCTCCTTTCCACTGAGGATCTACAGCGTTGCGTT
>JARGOJ010000726.1 GCA_029210225.1 Planctomycetota bacterium | reverse complement strand
GGACGACAGAAGGGGGTCTCTCAACCATGAAGGCTACTCAATTCTGCTTCGAAAATCGGACGGTCTCCATTGTCGAATTCTGTGCTTGGATTAAAAAGAGCCATCATTTTTTTGAATGCCTCTTCGCGTAGACATCTTTTCCTATAGAATTCTCGCCCTGGATGAAGGAAAAATCGATCATGTCTAGTCATTCTCGTCTCCCCGACCTCGAGAAACGTCTTCAAAATCGCCTTAGTCCGGACGGTGCTGGGCTTGTCCTATCCGACGGTGAGAGCCACGAGTTGCTCCAGGCTTTTCGAAAAGGAGCCATGGTAGCAAGCACAGTGGCGCCGCGATTTGAAGCGTTTCCTACAGCGAGCTACGCTCTCGCGAAACACCTGGCAAAACAAGATGAACCCTTTTGGCCTAGTTTAGAGACGAAGCTCCTGGGACGACAACATCTTGGCCCGGTTGACCGGCGAAAAGCAAGGGAAGCTCTCGATCAAGCGTGTCAAAAATTTGGCGTTCACGTGCCGAATCGACTGCGTCTCGCGACGGAAACCAACGGCCTCCATAGCTTCAAAATTCGCCATCAAGGCGCCAATAAGATTCAAGTCGTCTTGAGTTGGTTTGGCCCCTACCCTAGCGATTTGAACCTTGTCCTGGCGAACGATAATTGCCCGTGGCTGAAGCCGGAAATAGCTTTGCTCGATTTAAGCTCTCTCAAACAAGAGGGCGAAGAAGTCGAGATCGACGTTGAGCTCCCTGAGCTTGCTCCAGGTCACTATCAAGTTCACGCGGTCTGCCGAGCGAGCGGCTCTGTGATTCTAAATCGCAAAGGCAAGACGGCTTTTGCGTCGTTTGCTATCGGCTCCGAGGAGGAGCTGACGGAGGCTGTTGAAAAGCTTGGGACAACGGTGAAAGAGTTCTTCACCTTGCTCGACACTGAGGATTACAAATCCAAAGATCGCAAGCAGTTGATGCGTCAGTCTCTCGTTCAATTCATTCATGATAATGAAGACATTGCTGTTCTTGGAGAGTGCTTCCAAAGCTGCGCTGAGGCGCCGTCAGGTTCTCGTGGCTCTCGCTTGTTCAAGGCTTTGAACGACGTGTTTCGGCGCTTGGATGTGCAAACAAAGCTGCTCGCCTGGGCCGAGGATAAAGAAGCGCGCATAGCTGTCCTCGCCAAACATTCTCTACCTTCTATTACCCTGCCCAAAAATTGCGCGGAGCTTTGTGAAGGCAAAGGGCAAGCTTGGTATCAACACGGTCAGAAGAGCGCGGCATTGATCGTTCTGGGCGACAGAAGCTTGTCTGCGGAGGACAAAGCGACCTGTTTTGGTCCTTTGGTTGAATCGTGGGACGACAAAGAACTCGGTGACAGTGATCGTATTCGTATTGAGGTCAACGGTCGCGAATACGTGCTCGTGGTTGAGGGTCAAGAAGATGATGTCGTGAGTGGATTGCTCACGACCTTTGATGGGGATGATATCGAGATTCAGCTAAAGCCTTTAGGCGGCGGCGATTACAACCTCGTTCCCGAGTTGGCTCGCCGCCAACTCTTCACCTGCGATTGCGGCACCTTGGTGACAGACCTGCGGGAATGCCCAGGAGCAAAAGACAGCAAGACCAAAGAAGGTAAGCCTGTCTCGATTTATTCTCCGGTCACTGCTCGCATTAAGAAGCCTCGGATCCGACCTGGATCGAGCCTCTTTATAGAAGGAACTGGAGACGCACGGCGCCTCGCGTTAGCAACCTCACGGCGAATCAGCTCGACCGAGAGCGATCAGGATATCGTTCGCATGTTGCTCGACTTCGCCGGACCCTACACCGATCAAGCGGGCTATGGGCAGGCCATGCTGGAGTGGGCGATCCCCCTCGCGAGCGCCGACGATCACTGGAAGAAGAAGCTCTGGGCCATCGATCGAGAGGCCAAGACCTTCAAACAGGCCGCCTCCGACCTAAGTAAGCGCGCCGTTGAGCGTATTCCCACTCAGGCCGCTCATCTATTAGAGGATTATCAGCGCCACTACCTGCAGAGGAAGGTCCAACCTGCGCCTCTCGCCTTGGAGAGAGCTGTGTTGGATGTGGCTGTGACGGCACGCTGCGTCGCTCGCCAAGATGTCGCCGATTTGCCAGAAGACATTATCGAGACATTAGCGCGAATTGAAGACCTCGTAAATGAAATATGCCCGTCCCTTCTCCGATGGTTCTGCAACATTGTCGAGTTGATCCTCGAAGACGGCATCCATGGTTAAGTGATTGCTATCAAAGTACTAAGGTTCAAAATGCCGGTCATTTGACCGGTGTTTTTTTTTGCTGTAGCGGGTGTCGATTTCAAGGATTACACAACTTTGACAATTCATTGCTCAGTGTACGCGTAGGGTAAAAGAACTTCTTCGCCAGGGAGAATCTTCTGGGTGTGTTCTGTGTTTGAGAGAAACACCTTTGTTTGAAAACACCCATGTCAAAAATACGTGTTAAGTCAGTCAAGTGAGGTTCCTATGAAAACGTTTGCGCAGAGAGCTATGATTCTCTCGCTTGGCTTCGCCCTCGTCATGCCAGTGGCCGAAGCGAAGCTCGATTCTAAAGAATGGTCCAAGTTGGGTAAAAAAGCCCGCCGGGCTGCAAAGCAGGGTGACGGTGGCACAGTCGCCATGCTCATTCCTGACATCGCAGCGGATGATTCTGTGCGAGCTGTCGACTTAATCGGCGCGCTCTCCATGTTAGATGATAACGACGTTTACGAAGCGGCCCAGGCCGCGCTCGCAAACATGAGCGACTCCAAAGCTGTCTCACACATGTGTGTCAAACTTAGCAAGGGAAGCGGCAAGTGGGCTTTCCGAGTCTTGCTCGCCGACGCCTTCGGCAACCGAAGCGATGGCGAGTCGATGCAAGCGCTGAACACAGCGACCGGCGATCGCCGCCCTGAGGTCCTACGCTCAGTGATCGACGCGATTCTCCAACGCCGCGATAAAAGCTCTGTCAGCCCGCTCATCGACTTGCTCGCCTCCTATGAGAAGAAGAAAAAGACCGGCCTGAATGTTGAGAAGGTCCGCGAAGCGTTGACCTCTCTCACAGGAGAAGACTTCTCCGCAGCGGTCGATTGGAAGAGCTGGTGGGATCCCCGCAAATCGGGCTTTGATGTCCCTGAGCGCCCAACAACAGGTGCCAAGGCTAAGAAGGTCGAAGGCACTATGGAGCGTAAGCCCAAGTTCTTCGGTTCTGAGCTGAAGTCGCGCCGCATCGTCTTTGTGATCGACGTCTCTGGTTCCATGCAAATGGCAGATCCCGGTGTTCCTGGTGGCAATACACCAAAGCGCCCAACCTCTGGGGGCAAGAACGCTCCCAAGCCCGATCCCGTGTCGAAGTCTCGGGTCCGAATTGAACGTGCGAAGTTCCAACTTGAGCTTGCAGTGAAGGCTCTCCCAAAGGACTGTAAGTTCAGCATCATTGCTTATCACGGTGGTGGCGGAGGCGTTCCTACTAAGGGACAGAAGCTTCTTCCTCAGAGCGACAAAATGCCATGGCTCAGTGTCTTCAGCAAGAAGCTCGTGCCTGCCTCAAGCAAGTCTGTGAAGTCCAAAGCGGTTACCTTCATTCGCGCTTTGAAGCCCATGGGCGTCACCTGGACATTCAACGCGATTCGCTCTGCCTTTGAGATCATTGAGTGCGACAATGTGATTGTCCTTTCAGACGGCGCTCCCAACGATCCTCCTTACGGTAAGTCTGCTGGAGCTGCGCCAAACCCAGGCGCTCCGGGTGGCGGAATGAGCACCGATGACATCCTCAAGGAAGTCAAAGGACTGAACAATCGCCGCAAACTTCGCATCGACACCTTCGGTTTCGATCCCAATGCCGGAAGAGGTGGCCGTCGTGGAGGAAGCGTTATTGGTGGTATGAGCAATCCATACGTAGATTTCCTCAAGAAGCTCGCAAAACAAAACGGCGGGAAGTTTACGCCCATCAAATAAATGACGATTTTTGCAAAGACCGTTTACAATGCGTTCTATGGAAAAGGGGCTGGGGAAACCTAAGCCTCTTTCTTCATTTTATGGCCATCAACGGTTTTTTGTCTCTTTAGTGATTGAGCCTTGCTTTTGCTGGAAAGTCGCAATGGGAAATTGGGTCGCTTGGAATTCTGCTCCGAGCCAAACAACTCAAATGGGAGCAAGAAAACATGCTTCCTAACAGTCATGAAACCGAACTCTCCCTCGATAACACCGGGAGCCTAAACAGCGCTTCGACCTTATCGATAAACGACGATGAAAAGCCCGTCCAATCTTCTAGGCTAAAGTCGGAGATTCGTGTTTGGCGCAAAGGCGAAATCCTCGACTCCTACCGAATCCTCGACACCCTCGGAGAAGGAAGCTCCTCCGTCGTCTACCGAGTGATCGAAGCTCACAAAACTCTGGGGCGGAAGGTTTGCGCCCTCAAGTATTTGCGTCGCCGCAATGACCGCGCTCGTGCCCGCTTCGCTGGAGAAGTGAAGGCTCTCAATGAGCTCGCTGGGCTGGCGGGCATCCCCGACTTGTATCTAAGCGAACTTGACCGAGAAGACCCCTACTTTCTCATGGAGTCGATTGAGGGGCAGACTCTGAGTCATCTGAAGGGGAGTCGGGATTCTTGGGCGGCTCAGAGCGCGCTCTCCCTCGTAACAGAGCTTGGGCGTATCGTTTCAAGGCTCCACATGCGGGGATATATTCATCGCGATTTGAAGCCCAGTAACGTCATTGTCCGCGACAAAGACTCCGCGCTCTTTTTGATCGACTTTGGCTTAGCCCGTGGGCCTGATGGAGATTCGTTCAAAGCGAGAGGGCCTTTGGGAACACCCTACTACATGTCCCCGGAGCAGACCCGCTTGCTCAATCGCGAGCTGAGCCCCGCCAGCGATGTTTGGGCCCTCGGTGTCATCCTCTATGAGCTGACCGTCGGGCGCCGTCCTTTCCTCGCGAAGAACCCGTTTCACCTTATGCAGAAGATTGCCCGGGATAGACCTCGGCGCC
>JARGOJ010000725.1:3726-4994 GCA_029210225.1 Planctomycetota bacterium | reverse complement strand
GCTTATCGTATCCAAGGCGGCGACTACTCCTTGCAGTTGCGAATCATTAAATATGATTTCAAAGCCCCCCTCGGGACTCTTATCAATCATCTTCACCTCGATGAAGTCATTACCAAAGAAGGCACTTGCCAGACTGAAGCTTGGATTCTGTTGCAAAACAGCACCGAGCAGTTCCTGCGGGTGCGCTTGCCCAAGAACGCTCAGGTCCATGCCGAGCTAAGGGTCGCTGGTTCAAACAAACGTTGCTCCCCCACCGCAGCAGAGGGTGACTTCAAAGAATACCTCATCAATCTGGCCAGCCAATCCGGTCGGACAGAACCTTTCCTCATTCGTCTTCGCTATGACGTGCCGTCGTCAAAGGGGTCAGAATTAGGAATGACAGGAACGGTCAAGCTCGTCACTCCGAGATTCCCGCTCCGCAAAGACGAAGAAGTTCCGGTGACTCGTTTCACACGCCAAGTTGTCTTTGGTCCAAATCTCGAAACATTGGACTTTACGACAGATATGACTCGTCACTTTGAGATTAAGGCGGGCCTCTGGAATGGCTTGAAGAACGCGATCTTTAGCACCCTTAATAGAGAGCGCCGCGTTGATTCTGTGATCGGAGCCGTTGACGCCTTAAAGTCGCGGGATCGAATCGCAGAAGGCGCTGGTGGTCTTTATCACGCTCTTCAAAACGCTGAGCTGGTTGCGAATCCAATGAGGATTGAGGAAGTGCGCCGAAGTCGGGGTCGTGGTCGATCTGGTAAGAAGAAATCGGAAGAGTTCAAACCTCACTTTTTCAGCAAGCTAAACGGCTCGGCGGAGCTTTCCATTGGCTATATGTCTCCGCTACTCCGTCGCGCCCTTCAGGCCATGGCCTTTATCTTTGTCATTGTTTTAGGCTTTGTGATTGAGAGGCAGAAAATTGTTTCAGCAACTGTTTTCTTTGGGGTTGCTGCCACGACCACCTTGGTTCTGGCCATGTTTAACGAAGGCACGACCTCGCAAATGATGGGCTTCGCATTCTTTGGAAGTCAAACCCTGGGCGCCATTTGGTTGGTTCGCGGAGTTTGGAACGAATTGACCGTCGAACGTCAAAAGCGCCTCATTGAGGTGCTCGAAGCCGAGACAAAAGTGGCCCGGGCTCGCGCTGCAGCTGCCGAAGTTCAAAGCCGCGGTGCTGCTCCAGCCAATTCTAGTAAAGGAGGAGACGCTGTAAGCGTTGCTGTGTCCGTGAAAGAAGTGGTCAATGACAAGCATGATGTTCCAGAAGCAGTGGACGCTTG
>JARGOJ010000725.1:0-3716 GCA_029210225.1 Planctomycetota bacterium | reverse complement strand
CTACCGGAGAACATGGAGTCGCTTCCAGATATCGACAAAGCTTCGGCGAAGGAAGATGTCCGCGAAGACTCTGACTCTGCTCCTGAGACTGAAGCGTCGAAGGACGTCGCGACAGCGCCCAAGCCTGAGGCCAAGTCTGAGGACACGGAGAAGACGGCGGACGTGAAAGAGACGGACGCCACAGAGTCGTCGAACAGTGATAAACCTCAAGATAAGAAAGAGGATTGAAAATGATAAAGCGAATGAATAGATTCGCTTTGATCCTCTTCGGGTTGTCACTGACTTTGTTGCCCAATCAGGCGCAAGGTCAAGATACGAACCCTAAGCCGACCAAAGCGATCGACGAATATGACGAAGTCCATGTTCCCGCGAAGCGCTTCGACCTCATATTAAAGCGCTATCCCGGAGGAATTTTTCTCCGCCCCGCAGAGTGGCGCAGGCTGCTCGAAAAGGCCGCAGCATACAAGCCGGCGGCCAAGGTAAAGACAGTCAAAGCGCCGGTTCCATATGTCATTCGATCCTGCAATTACCAGGGACGTTTCTTCCCGAAACAATCAACCCTCATGGTGAAGGCTGAATCGCAAATTGATTGTCTCGACGGTGGTTGGCACCATCTAAAATTGCCAGCGCGCAATTTGGTCCTTGGACGGGTGCTTGTCAATGGTGAGAACGGACAACTGAAGCGCGAGAAGGATGGCTCACAAACTCTTCTCGTTAAGGGGCCTGGGCGTTTTGACCTGGCTTTCGAATTCTCAGTCAAAGTGAAGCGGAACACCGACGGACCAGGGGGGCACTTTGCATTTGAATTGTTTCCTGCAACCGCCGGAAGCTTTCAATTCTCTTTGCCAGGGCGCATGTCTATTCAGTCGACCCCAGCGACCTCGTATACTCAATTCAAGCCCAATAAAGACCTCTTTGAGACCAATGTGTCCATTGGACATGGCGGCGAGCAATACATGGAGGTTCATTACAAGCCAGAAGAGATCAAGGTTAAAAAGGATCCCTATGTTGTCGCGAAGAAGATCACGGTCTTTGATATCGGCCAGACAGTCATTGTCTTAAGCGGCGAAATTGACCTGCGAATCTCGCGACATGAATTAGATCAGGTTCAGTTAGCGCTGCCTAATGGTTTTACTATGCGGGCCCTCTCTGCCGAGGCATCGCCGAGTTGGATTCAGCGCGGTTCAGTGGTGCGTATAAACCTGGCGGAGGCTCGGACTGAGAAATACCGACTGAGCTTCACTGCAGAGCGTGCGATTAAACCTGGACAAATTGATTTAGAGCCCGTGCAAGTTCTAAGCGCGGCCCGGGAAACGGGGCTGATGGCCTTTTCTAGGCGAGCCGATGTGAAACTAAGAGTGCTCTCCGAAGTGGGATTGCAACGCCAGGATGAAGTGGTGCTCCAGTCAAAGAAATCAGGTCGTTATGCTCGCGTTTATAGCGAGACTCCGACTTCCTTTCAGTTGTCCATCCAAACTCGTCCCGTTGTTCCGAGGGTTAACCTGAACATCTCAGCGACCTATGAATTCAATGAATATGAAATGAAGTCGCGGGTCATTTATCGCTACAACGTCTTTGAAGGCAATATCTTTGCTGTCCGAGCATTGGTCCCGAGTTATCACGAAGTCAACAGCGTGCAGGTTTGGGTTTCGAATCGATCGAATCCGAGCTACGACATGCGAGTTAAGAAAGTGGACGGCACTCGCGAGGTCTCTGTTGAACTTGAGCATGGAGTGCCCGCCGGTCAGCATGTTCGCCTCATTGTGAACCTCTCCCGAAGCATTCCTGAGGGCTTGGCGAGTATGAAGAGGGCGTCACTTCCAGTCTTTGGTGGCAGCCCATCGGAAACAATGGACGGCTATATCGGCTTCGCAATCAATTCGGAATACAGCCTTCGCGGTGAGCAAATTCAGGGCTTAACAGCCATTCCTGCAAAGGAAATGATCTTGGTTGGAGTGGCGCACGACGACTTAGTGCTCGGATATCGCATCAATCACGCCGAGCATGGTGGGCGCTTTTCAATCAACCATAGGAAAACTCGGCTTTCAGTGAAGTCGTTACTGAATCACACAGTGGCCGATCAGGTGTTGACAACCCGTGCTCATCTCAAATTTGAGGTGAAGGGTGCGCCGACTCGTGAAATCGTGCTCTTCCTGCCGAAAGGAAAAGGAGCGAACGCCTATATCGATGGCCCCGCGATTAAAGAAAGAGGAAAGATTGAGGGCTCGGTGCCCGACCCGAGCCTGGAGCGTTTTCGGATTCGATTTGTCCAACCTATCTCTGAGAGCTTCGATTTATTCCTCGACTTTGACACGCCCATCGCGGCCTTTCACAATAGCGGCGTTGCCAAGACAAACTTTGATATTCCAAAGATTCACGTCGCGGACGTCGAGCGCGAGAATGGTGTTGTCGCCATTTTTAGTTCCGATTCAACGCAGTTGACGGCTAAAACCAGCGGTCTGCGTCCTTTAGAAGTGACTGCTGTCCCTAAGCATCCAAGGGTCCCCGCAATTGGTCGCCCGCTGCTCGCTTTCAATTATGTGCGCCCTGAATTCAATTTGGAGTTAGAGGCCCAGCGCTACAATGACGGCGCGGTTTTAACAGCGCTTTGCGAAAAAGTCATAGTTCAAAGTTCGGTCGGTGTCGATGGTGTCATTCGTCACAGCGCAGCCTTCCGCTTGAAGAACCTCTCCCATCAATTTCTCGGACTGCAGATTCCGGAGAACGCGAAGCTTTGGAGCGTCGTGGTCGACAACACTGGAGTCAAGCCGGCCCGGGACTCGAAGGGAGCATACATTGTTCCGCTCCCTATGCGAGGAACCAAGTCGAGCGACGGAAGCTTCTTACTCAAGGTCGTCTATGACGAACATGGCGATTCCTTAAGTAGAGGCAGCAACGCTCGTTTGATGGCCCCCGCGTTACTTATTCCTACTAAGGAAGGGCACGTCAAAGTGCCGGTTCTGAAGACTCAATGGAGTTTGGCGATTCCCGATGACAATCGCTTGTTGTCGGTCAAAGGCAATGTGGAAGGCATGCCCAAAGAGTTAGACCGGGTTCTTATGTTCTACCTCGCTTCGAGAGCAAAGAGCTTTTGGAGCCGGCATAACCTAAAGTCGAAGCTGTTATGGCTGACCCTCGGATTGCTCGGCTTCTGGATTGCTTACAAGCTATTCCTGTCGAAGCTCATGGTGTTTGGTCGAGCGAACCCTAAGACTCTCGCAATCATTGTGTTGGCGGTCTGCTTCACCGGTCTTATGGGCTTTTGCCTCTTCTCAGTAATCCTCGTGGGTCGGGACTCGATGCCCATGGCTGCCAAGCAGGAACGCCGGATGGATAGCAAGAGCGTCGATAGTGCCCGAGTCGCTGATATGCCGAGAGGTTCAAGTTTCTCAAGTTCGGATCGATTTGATGAAGCTGAAAAAAGTGCTGTTGGCGGCCGCTACCGCTATTCCCAGGGCAAGGGAGCAAAGAATGAAATGCCACGAGACTTGGTCGAACGCGAAGTCCGTAAGCTTAGTGAGAAGAAAGACAAAGACTCCCGACGCTATGACGCTAAGAAGAAGACGAAACGCCGCCCAAGAAAGAAGTCGAAGCCGGTTGCTGAGCCAAAACCAATGCCAAAACCGGTTCGTCAGGAAAGATACAAGCAGGCCGCGACGAAGCGCCCCGCACCGCCGAGGGCTCCGAATTCACGACTGAATAAGGAGACCTTTGCT
>JARGOJ010000724.1:1661-4995 GCA_029210225.1 Planctomycetota bacterium | reverse complement strand
ATTCTACGAGGTCGCGACCGAAACCTTGCGTCACTGCTTGACCTTAGACTCCGATCAGACAGAGGCCTTAAAATCCTTAGCTGGGCTCCTCGAAAAGCAAGAGCTAAACGACGAAGCCGTCGCTGTTTACGAAGACCTATTGAAGCAGTCGGAAGGCAAAGTTGACTCTGCGGAGCTGCTTCAAATTTGGTCGGAGATCGGACGCCTCAAACCTGAAGACTGTGCGATTCGAAGAACCCTCGCCGATCTTTATCTGGAGGCCAAGGATCGCACTCAAGCCTTTATGGAGCTGCAAGAGCTCGCCACGCTTTATCTCACCGATGACAAGCTCGACGAAGCCATCCCTGTGCTCCGCGAAGCTCACGAGTTAGATAAAGACGAAATTATGGTTCACGAGTCGCTCGCCACGACTCTCGCACGCCTCGGGCGCAGTGACGAAGCCATCACCGAATTCTTGGCCCTCGCACGAAACTTGGAACGCGCTGATGACGGCGGAATTTTTCGCCAGCATCTCATCACTATTTACAACAAGATCATCGACCTCTCTCCCGACCACGGAGAAGCTCGGGCTTGGCTCGCCAAGGCTTACGAAGACAAGAAAGAGTCGGACAAGGCCGCGGCCAACTACAAAGGTATGCTCCCCGCCCTACGCGCTGGAGATGACGACGAAAAACTCCTTGAGGTCCTCGGCAAGGTCTACTCCCTTGAGCCAAGCGACGAAGAGATCGCCCACGAATACGCCGATCTCCTCGCTGAACACAATCAATCGGTTGAAGGCATTCGGATTCTTTCGAAGATCGCCGAGGCGGCGCTCACCGAAGGCGATCAGGACAAAGCCGCCGATGTTTATTCAGCCTTGCTCGATTTGGCCCCTGGTCACTTTATCGCGCACCGCACCCTGGCGCGTTCGGAAGTGGCCGCGGACGATAAAGATCAAGCGCTCAAGCGTTATCGCGGTATGGCGATCTTGTTCGAAGCGAACGGTCACCTGGAAGACGCCGAAGAGAGCTGGCGCAAAGCCCTGGATATTCGCGCCAACGACCCCAGGATTCACGCGGAATACGCCGATTGCCTCACCTTCTGCAACAAGCCAAAAACCGCGGTCAAGCATTGGTTCAAAGCAGCCAAGCTCTATCGCGATGAAGAGAACAAGGGCCTGGCGAAGTCGTGTATTGGTCAAATCTTAGAGCTTGATTCTGAACATGAAGAAGCCAAGAAGCTGCTTAAGTCTCTGGAATCAAAACCTGCTCCAAGCGCCACCATCGAGATGGACCAGCCAGCGGTTCCTGAGAAGCCTCAGCCCAAAGAGAAGGCCATGCCCACCATCACTGGTGGTGGTCGCGCCAGCGTGCAAGTGCTTGGCGGAACTCGTCGCCTCTCAAGCGTGAACAAGCTCAAGTCGATGCTGTTTAGCAAAGGCTTCGCCTCGAACGGTCCAGAAGGGCCAGGGTCTGTCGCTTCTGAGCAAGTTTCAAAGAAGGCCAAGAGCGGAATTAATAAACTCAAAGCCATGCGTGGCGGCGCCTCTTCCGACTCGGGAGGCAGCGGAGGTCCTAAAAAAGCGATCTCCGAAGGCCCCGAGGGGGATTACAAACCCCTCGATGAAAAAGTGTCCAAGAAGGCTAAGGGCGGAATCAATAAGCTCAAAGCCATGCGCGGCGGCTCAGGAGCTAGCGGAGGCCCTAAAAAAGCGGTTTCGGAAGGCCCCGAGGGCGACTACAAACCCGTCGACGCGGCGGTCTCCAGCAAGGCGAAGAGCGGAATCAACAAGCTCAAAGCGCTCCGTGGTGGCGGCGGTTCGGCCGGGGGAGCAAAGCCAAAAGGAGCGGTTTCGGAAGGCCCCGAGGGCGACTACAAACCCGTCGATGAGAAGGTGTCAAACAAAGCAAAGAGTGGAATCAATCGGCTCAAAGCGCTTCGTGGTGGGGGATCATCGGGGGGAGCAAGTCCTAAGGGAGCTGTTTCAGAGGGTCCAGAGGGCGACTATAAACCCCTCGACGAGAAAGTGAGCCAGAAGGCGAAGAGCGGAATCAATAAGCTTAAAGCTCTAAAGGGCACCGGTGCGGGTCCGCTTTCCGGAGGCCCGGAGCAGCCGTTTAAGCCAGTCTCTGAAGGCGCGTCAAATAAGGCGAAGAGCGGAATCAATAAACTCAAAGCCATGCGCGGCGGCGCCTCTTCGGGAGGCATTTCTGCAGGCCCGGAAGGCGAATATAAGCCTGTCGACGAAAAGGTCTCCAGCAAGGCGAAGAGCGGAATCAACAAGCTCAAAGCGCTCCGCGGTGGTGGCGGCGCTGCCGGGGGAGCAAAGCCTAAAGGGGCGGTCTCAGAGGGCCCGGAGGGCGACTATAAACCGCTCGATACCAAGGTCTCGAACAAAGCGAAGAGCGGTATCAATAAGCTCAAAGCGCTTCGCGGAGGAGGCGGATTCGGTGGAGGCACGGCCTCTAACGATGGCGCAAAGCCAAAGGGAGCGGTTTCCGAAGGCCCTGAGGGCGAATATAAGCCTGTCGACGCGGCGGTCTCCAGCAAGGCGAAGAGCGGAATCAATAAGCTCAAGGCGCTCCGTGGAGGCGGCGGTTCGGCCGGGGGAGCAAAGCCAAAAGGAGCGGTTTCGGAAGGCCCAGAGGGCGACTACAAACCCGTCGACGCGGCCGTATCGAACAAAGCCAAGAGCGGAATCAATAAGCTTAAGGCGTTGAGAGGAGGCGGCGCGAGCTCGGGGAGCGGTGCGAAGCCAAAAGGGGCGATTTCAGAAGGCCCTGAGGGCGACTATAAGCCTGTTGATGAGAAAGTGTCTCAAAAGGCGAAGAGCGGTATCAATAAATTGAAGGCGCTGAAAAAAGGTTCCTTCCAGCAATCCGAGACTTAAGCAACGGCGCCCTGAATACGCGACGCTTTGGCCGGGTGAATCAATGATAGTGATGAGGTTGGTGTCATGACGGAGTCAGCGGACGATCCAAAGGGAACCTTGCCCGAATTTACCAAGAAGTTAATTTCTCTTGGTCTTGGGGCTTACTTCCTGACTGAAGAGAAGATTGTCGGGATGGTTCAGGGCGCGAAAATGCCCAAAGAAATCGGTAGCTCGATTACCAGCGGCGCCTCGAAAGCCCAAAAAGAATTGATGTCCTTTATCACCCGCGAAATCGCGAGCGTGATTAAGAAGATTGACATCCAAGAAGAGTTCCAAAAAGCGCTGTCCCAACACAAAATCAAAATCAACGCTGAGATCGAGTTCATTCCTCTTGGAGACGCGGAGAAAGCTCCGGAGGACCCAGGCGAAGCGGGGGATGAAGAGGTGGAAAACAAGCGCTTCAATATCAATACGACGATTGTG
>JARGOJ010000724.1:0-1651 GCA_029210225.1 Planctomycetota bacterium | reverse complement strand
CTAAGCAGGCTTCTGACGCTGTTGACCAACAAGTCGAGGACAGCGAAACCCCATGAGGGCCTGCCCTTGTCTATGACCAGGAAACAACAGTGGAAAAGAAACTCACCAAATCCCCCGAACTCTCAGGATCACCCGAGCTCTTTATCCGGTTGCTTCAATCAACTGGACTGGTTGCTTCGGAGCGCCTCGATGAGATTATCGCTGGGGAAAAGCGGCCTTCATTCAAAGAGCTTAAAACCACTCTCTTATCAGAGAAACTCTTAAGCCCGGAACAATTCGATTCCTTGGAGTTGCTTAGTTCGAGGCCGAATCAAAACCGGACGCTCTCCGACCCTCTGATGATCCAGTTGGGCTTCCTCAAGAGCATGGCTAGTGAGGGAAAAATTATTGAAGCTCTGGAAATCCTTGGGAAACTGCGCGAAAATCCGGCTTACGCACGACTTGGTGTTCTCGTTTTGAAGAACGCTTGCCTTAAAGATCCAGAGCAGCAGGAGCAACTGCGCATTCTGGAAGCAAAGATTGTCGACTCAGAAGAGAGAGCGGCGAGGATAACTGTCATGGATTCAAAACCCAGTCACTCCGGGGGAGCCTTTCAATACTTTGTCGAACTCAAAAAAGCGGTTTCGACCGGGGATCTTCAAGAATGTATGAGGCTTGAGAAACTCATTCGCGACGATGAAACCTATGGCCGCGCAGCCTTCAAGCTGGTCCAGAAAGCCTTCCTAAACAAGGCCCTCGTGGAACATCGCAAATCCGACTTGGAGATGACCGTCGTCAAATGTAAATCCTGCCAAACCGCCTACGCCATCGACAAAGGCGACAAAAAAGGCTGCGTCCTCTGCGGCGAAGTCATAAGCGGCTAAGGTCAGCGTCTCTGGTCTTGGTCCAAGATTGTCAGATCGACAAGACCGTGCATTCTTGCGCCGCCTTATAACGGACATCGAGAAAGCTCGCGTTGGCGAAGGTCGTCGCCCCTATTTCTTGAAGCCCAGCCGCTTCGTGTATATGCCCAAAGATATGGAGCTTTGGCTGAACCCTCTCAAGGGCCAGAAGCAGCTCTTCACAACCAACAGACTCTCCTCTCACCGTTTCATCAAGGATGCCGTGAGGAGGACCGTGGGTGATGAGCACGTCGCAGGCAGCGGGTATGAGATCCCACTTCTCCTTGATTTCCGGACCCCGTTGAAGGTTGAAAGCCCAGTCTAGAAACCAGGGCTGCCATGGGCTGCCGTAGAAATGGACACCGTCGATAGTCACGCTCTCATCTTGGAGGTAGGTTGCGTTCGTCAACCTCGCCTGAGCGTCTTCAGGCATTGTTTGGAAGCACCAGTCATGATTGCCAGCGATCACGATCTTGTGAGCGTGAGGGAGGGTGCCAAGCCACCTGTTGAAGTTGTCCAGCTCGTCTAAGCTTCCGAACTTCATCGAATCTCCGGCGTGAACAAAGACATCGCCGTCAGGGACGGTCAATTGTTCGTGTCGGGAATGGGTGTCACTGGTCGCGACAATTTGCACGGGCGTTGGCTCCAGGGAAAACGGAGGAAAACATGAGCATGGTTCTGCAAGGACTTTGTTCATAACGTACTTGGCTCTGGATCATGCTTCCAGAGGGCAAGAACTTTACGACGCTGCCAGAATTTTTCAAGGGTCC
>JARGOJ010000723.1 GCA_029210225.1 Planctomycetota bacterium | reverse complement strand
TTCACTGCAGGAACGATCGACGACCGCTCCTTCAGCTGCTTAAGATGCCCCACCGTGTAATTGCTCACCCCAATCGCCCGGCATCGACCGTCCGCGAGCAATGTCTCCAGCGCTCTCCAACTATCATGACGAACGTTCTCCATAGGCCAATGGATGAGGTAGAGATCAATAAACTCAAGGCCTAAAGCTTTGCGACTCACTTCAAAGGCCGCCAGGGCTTCGTCGTAGCCATGGTCGTCATTCCACAATTTAGTGGTCACGAAGACCTCTTCCCGAGGCAATCCCTTCTCCGCCAAGACCGCCCCAAGGTCGGCCTCATTGCCATAAATCGCCGCGCTGTCAAAGTGCCGATAACCCACATCAATGGCCGCAGCCACCGCGCCTCGCACTTCGTCCCCGGTTTTAGACTGATACAAACCGAGCCCAAGCTGAGGTATCTTGACCCCATTGTTCAACGTGTAAACCGCATCCAATCCCATTTAAACACCTCTTCTAATTTAGCTTAGCCCACACCTGATCACTGACAACTTCGGCGTATGTTAGTATTTGCTCGTCCTATATCGGGAGATAAGGTGATTTCACAACTTGTCGAGCTCGCATACCTGGAGGGCTCGCTCAAACAACCCATCACTCCAACGAAGCTGACTTACGAGGACCTGAAAAAGCGCATCCCCGAAGCCTCCCTCACTCATCTCTTAAACCGCGCTATTGTTCAAGATCAGATCACATTCCACAGCCTGTCCTCAAGCCTCCCCGAGCGATTTTCCCTCCCTGACGGCGACCAAAAAACTCGGGCCAAAAACCCCGAGACCCCCTCTCTCATCCGTCAGGCTCTAAGCCGCAGGCTCATTACCCTCAAAGACATCCCACCGCTCTTTCCCATGAGCTGTCGCTATCATTGCCTTCACTGTGACGCAGACCTGACCGTCTGGGGCTCCCTCTTCCCCGCTTCGCTCCCTTGCCCCAATGATTGTGAGGACCCATTAAGACTGCGCCAGGCCATAGAGAATCAAGCTCCAGAGGCTGATCCAAAATCGACACAAGAAAGTATCCCCCCCATCCTTGTCCTTGATCCTGGCTTTGAGATTGTCCCAGAAACCCCTGTCCCTGCGCATTTGAGCCCTGTTTCCGATGACGACCTCGACATGGACACCTTTATTGAAACCCCCGCCAATCCCGGGTCCACGTTTCAAACCGCCGTTGAGACCAAGGCCGCTGTCACTATCAATGTCAGCCCCAGCGACTTTGCCAACGATTCATCCACCTCTTCCCAAGGATCTCAAGGTTCTGAACACGGGGTCGCCTTCGTTGAAGAAACCGTTCGCCTCGTGACAGAAGCTCGCGAACTCATCGGACAAAACCTTGGTCCCTGGAAGCTTGAATCGCTACTAGGGCAAGGAGCCATGGGGGCGGTTTATGGGGCGGTTGAGAAAGGAGGATCGTTAGCGGCGGTGAAGGTGATACTACCCAGCTTGCCGAACGCTAAGAAATATCTGCCGCGCTTTAGGCAAGAAGCCGAAGTCAACGGGCAACTGGACCATCCTCGCATCGCCAAGTTTCTCGGTTATAGCGAAGACCCCATCCCCTACCTCGCCCTCGAATACATCCGTGGAAGCAGCCTTAAGAAGCAGCTCAAAGAACAGCGGCGCTTCCCTCTAAAGCAAGCTCTCACCTACATCAAGTCAATACTCTCCGCCCTCGACCACGCCCATTCTCAGGGCATACTTCACCGCGATCTCAAACCCGACAATGTACTCCTCGACCAACACAAGAACGTCTTGCTCATCGACTTTGGCCTGGCTCGAAAAGGCGAATCCGATATGCGCCTCACCGTCACCGGGCAAGTGATGGGAACCGCCCAATACATGGCTCCGGAGCAATTCAAGAGCGTCAAGCACGTCGGCCCAGAAGCCGACCTTTACTCTGTTGGAGCCTTGCTCTTTCACTTCCTCGCCGGGCAGCCCCCCTTCGCTGGGGGACGCGCCGAAATCATTGTCTCTCATGTGAGCCAGAGCATCCCCGATATCCGCGCCTGGTCTCCAGAGCTTCCGAAATCAGTCGCCGACCTCATCCACCGACTCCTCGCCAAAGAGCCAAGCAAACGCTACCCCTCGGCCTCGGCAACAATTCACGCAATAGAAGCCCTTGAAGCCGAACTAAAACCAAAGGCGAAGCGCTCTCTCGAACGCATGATCCCCGTTGGAGTCGGCGACCATATCGGCCCGTGGTTGCTCGAAAAAGAACTCGGCGCGGGAGCCTCGGGAAAAGTCTTCGCGGCGTCCTCCGGGCACCAAAAGGCTGCGCTCAAGGTCCTCGCCAGCACCGGTCGACAAAGCGCATTGGCTCGCTTCCAACAAGAGGCCAAGCTCATGCGAGAGCTAGAGCACCCAAACGTGGTCAAAATCTACGACTCAGGAATCGCCGAGCTTCGAGGCATAAGCTATCCCTACATGGCCATGGAGCTCTTCGAGCAAGACCTGGGGAAACGCGTCGAGAGCCAGGGACCTCTTAATCCCGAAGAAGCCGTCCAAGTAATCTTAGGCGCAGCTCTCGCCCTCAGCAAAGCTCATGATCGCGGGGTCATACACCGGGATGTCAAGCCTGAGAACATCCTCCTAAAACGCCAAAAGATCACTCAAGACTCCGTCTGCCTCACCGACTTTGGCGTCGCCCGCTTGCTTGAGCGAGAGGCCGATTTAACGATGACCACCGCTGTCTTGGGGTCGCCGTTTTATATGGCTCCAGAGCAATCGAAGAACAGCGAAGACCTCGATGAACGCGCCGATATCTATGCCCTGGGAGCCACCCTCTACTACCTGCTCAGCGCCTCCCGAATGTTCGCCGGCGACGGCATCGAAGCCTTGCTCCTCGCCCACGCCCGAACCCTGCCTCAACGAGTTAACAAGAGAAACCCCAAGGTCCCTGAAGACCTCTCCTGGCTTGTGGATTACATGGTCCTCAAAGACCGCGAGTATCGGCCTCAAAACGCCGCGGAGGTCATCGGCGACCTGAACGCCTGGCTCGATAATCAATTGGACCCAGAGCGAATGAAGGCTGTCAAACAAAGGGTTCGAGCGGGGCAACGAAAGTATCGAAAGAGGAAGAGCACGAAGCTCTGGCTCTGGTTCTTCTTAGTCTTTCTCGTCCTCAGCCTCTTCACTTACACTCAACTCACTCAAAAGGCTCCGAACCCATTCCAGACAACAGAGCAGCTCATTAAGATTCTGACCGACGACATCGAGCGCCTCCAATCCCCTGTCGACCCGCTCTCCGTCCGAGAGCTTAACGAAGCCCTCAAGCGCGCTCATATGACTGGCCAAGAGGCTGAAAAACGCTCAAAGACAAGCCTCCCCAAAGACTTGGCGGAACTCTTTCCTAAAGCTCAGAAGTCCCTCGATTTGCTCGCCCTCAGAGAAGCCGAGCAAGCGATGACACGACGACTCTCCAACCCACTCAGAGACGGCCTAAAACAAGACCTGAACCACATGCGAATGCTCTATCAACCCTTGGAGAAAATTAAGCCTAAGCCCCTCTGGCTCTCAGAGCTTCATCCCCGCCTTGAGAGCTTGAAAACCTTGGAGAAGACTTTAGAGGAGGCACAAAGGCTCGCTGAAGCGATGAAGCAGAGTCGCGAGATACTGGAGAAGAGAGCCTACGAGTTAGCCCTAAATGCTACGAAACGCGCCCGAGCCCAATATCAAACGTTCCTCAAGCGCCGTGGAGAAACCCGCTCTATTTCAATGCCGCTCAAAAAGGAAATGGACGCTCTTGAGGAGAGTTACAAGAAGGCACGAAGCTCTTATTTGGACGACTGCCAAACGGTCGATCGCTTCGAGAGGCAGATTAAAGAGGCGATAAAGATAAAGGAGGCGTCGGAGTTAGTGAAGGCTAAAGAAGGCCTCAACACCTTTCTGTCGAATTTGCCCCAAGGCAACGGCCGCCTCTTAGCACGGGGTCAGAAGCTCCTGCTCCTTCGCATCAATCTCGACACAGAGAGAGCCAAACGCCGGCTTGACGCGATTAGGGACGATATCACTCAGAAGCCGGGAGCCTTTCATTCCCAGCTTGAAGACCTCGCGCAATACCTGAGGGACTACCCCGCACGCCTCTACCCAAGCTTTGAAAAACAGGCTCGGCAACTCTTGCGAAAACGGGAGCACGATCGTGATGGGGAAGCGAAGCGCCAATTCGCCCTTCTCTGCCAATCTCAAGATCGACAAATCGCTACGGGGGTCCTCTCTTTCAAAGAGTTCCAGGCCTTTGAGAGAGCGATTTCTGACTTTGCTCAATCCGGGCCACTGACCGCTTGGTCTGGGAAAACTCAGCAGATTGGCGAGCGCCTCAAGAACCTGAAGACCATCCAAAGCGGCTACGGCGCCCGGCTCTTGAGCCAAGCATACAAAGACCTCCTCTTCCGCAACGGTGAGGGTCACCAAGCCTTTTCCCGTCGCCTCGCCGACGTTGAGTCGCGTTGTCGGAATGCGTCGAGCTTCCCTCCGATTGATTTCGAGAAGCAGAACTGGATGCTTGAGCAGGTCAAGTTCCTTAAGAGCCTCCACGACTCCAACCGCTTTGTCGCCTTGCCTGGAGGAGCTGTCAAGATCGGTCGCTCCGCTCCTGGTTTTTCTCATAATCCTCGCCATACCGTGCAGCTTAAACCCTACCTTTTGGATCGATTTGAGGTCAGCGTCGAGCACTACTCGCGCTTTCTTAGTTTCTTAAAACGTGTGGGTCACAACACCCTTAAGTGGTGCCCAAGTAGTCGCAGCGATCCTCCCCATACCCCTGAGAACTGGTTCATGCAGCTCCGAGCACCGAAAAACCCGGTTCACTCTTTGAGCCTAGTGAGCGCCAAAGCGTTTGCCCTCTGGGCTGGAAAGCGGCTCCCGACAGAACAGGAATGGGAAGCGGCGGCGAGTCGCGGGACCTCCAATCAATCGGGGCCTTATGCTTGGGGGGCTCAAGCACCGACGGCTCAACGGGCTTCGTTCAATT
>JARGOJ010000722.1 GCA_029210225.1 Planctomycetota bacterium | reverse complement strand
TGCTGGACCGACAACGGCGTCTTCAATATTGAAGGCGGCTGCTACGCCAAGATGATCAACCTCTCAGCGGAGGCCGAGCCCGATATCTACCAAGCCATTCGCTACGGCGCTGTGCTAGAGAACGTCGCCTTTGAGCCTACAAGCCGGGTCGTCGACTACACGGATACAAGCTTCACTCAGAACACACGAGGAAGCTATCCTATTGAATACATTGAAAACGCAAAGATCCCTTGCCTCACAACTCATCCGAAGAACGTGATCTTCCTGACCTGCGATGCCTTTGGCGTCTTGCCTCCTGTGAGTCGCCTCACTGAAGAGCAAGCCATGTATCACTTCGTCAACGGTTACACCGCAAAGGTCGCCGGAACCGAGATGGGCATCGATGAGCCTGAAGCAACCTTCTCACCTTGCTTCGGCGGTCCTTTCCTCGTTTGGCATCCCACCAAATACGCCGAGCTTCTCGCCGATAAAATGAAGAAGCATGGAGCCAACGCCTGGCTCGTCAACACCGGTTGGAGCGGTGGCGCCTACGGTGTTGGAAAACGAATGAAGCTCGCTTATACCCGGGCCATCATCGACGCGATCCACTCCGGGGAACTAGCAAACGTTGAGTTTGTCACCGATCCATTCTTTGGACTCAGCATTCCTAAAGAGTGTCCAGAAGTGCCAACTCAATTGCTCGATCCAAAAGAAACTTGGGCAGACAAAGCCTCTTACGATAAGACCGCTCAGAAATTGGTCGGCCTCTTTGAAGCCAACTACGAGCAATATTCCCAAACGACTCGCGACCCTGTCATTATGAATGAGAAGCTCTAAGCCTTCCAAGCATTCTGAATGAAAAGAGGAGCGTCCAGATTGAAGATCTGGACGCTCCTTTTCATTTCGAAGCAGACAATTTTTAGAGCTTGGACTTAGTGCAATTGAACAATGACATTCTTTGTCTGGGTGTAAAGCTCTAACGCATGACGTCCCATCTCTCGGCCATAGCCGCTCATTTTGTATCCGCCAAAGGGAGCAGCGGCATCAAAGATATTGTGGCAATTGACCCAAACGGTTCCGGCCCGAATGGCCGCTGCCATTTTATGAGCCTTATTGATGTCTTTAGTCCAAACGCTCGCGGCTAATCCGTATTCAGTGTCGTTGGCCTTAGTAATGACGTCTTCAAGAGTATCAAAGGGTTGAACAACCACAACCGGGCCAAAGATCTCTTCCCTGACAATCTTCATATCGCGACTCACGCCACTAAAAACGGTCGGTTTGACAAAGTGACCTTTGTCCAGCCCAGCAGGACGTGCTTCACCGCCGGCGAGGACCTTTGCGCCGGCTTCCTGCCCCGATTGAATGAATGAACAAACGCGATCGTATTGCTCGCGAGAGACCAGAGGACCCATGCCGGTTGTTGGGTTGAAGCCCCGCCCCAATTCAATGCTCGATGCAATATCGGCGACCCGTTGCTCAAGCTCTTCAGCAATGCCAGGGCTCGCAATGATGCGGGAGCCTGCGCAGCAGCACTGACCGTGGTTAAAGAAGATCGCGTTTGCGACACCGGCGGCGGCGATCTCCAGGTCGGCATCATCAAAAACGATGCTCGGTGACTTCCCGCCAAGCTCAAGACTAATGCGCTTAAGATTGCCTGCGGACGCGTGAACGATCTTATGCCCGACTTCAGTACTGCCAGTAAACGCAACCTTGTCGACGTTCTTATGGTTGGCGAGGGCTGCCCCAGCTTCGCCAAAGCCTGTGACCACATTGACAACACCGTCTGGGAATCCGGCTTCGCAGACGATCTCTCCAAGACGGATAGCGGTAAGTGGTGTTTGCTCCGCTGGTTTTAGAATGATTGTGTTCCCGGTCGCGAGGGCCACGCCGATCTTCCACACCGCCATGAGCAATGGGAAGTTCCAGGGAATAATTTGTCCGACAACACCAACGGGTTCTCTCAGGGTGTAGTCGAGAAAGGTCGCCCCGGGAGCATACGGCACCGAGATTGGAATTGTCTCTCCTTCAAGCTTCGTGACCCAGCCAGCGTAATAGCGCAGATTTTCAATCGCTAATGGAACGTCTGCAGCCCGAGCAATCGTGAGAGGCTTCCCATTGTCTAAGGACTCAAGCTGTGCGAATTCCTCCAAGTGATCTTCCATAAGGTCTGCGAGCTTCCAGATAAGCCGAGCGCGCTTGGCAGGAGACATTGTTCGCCACGGTCCCTCGAAGGCCTTCCGCGCCGCTTTGACGGCTTCGTCGACATCGGCGGCGCCACCATGGGCGACGGAGGCGATCGTTTCTTCAGTGGATGGGTCTTCAACATTGAATCGCTGGCCTGAAGCGGCGTCGACCCACTGACCATTAATGAGCAGTTTGTGAGGACGACTCAAGAATGATTGAACCTCGGGAAGAATAGCGGGAACATCAGTAGCTGCAGTCATTTGTTTGGGGTCCTTCGTTTTGAAACGGGCTCTCAACCGGGAAAAAAGCGAAGACAGAGTTTAGGAAAAAGGATAGCGCAAAGCGAAACATAGCTCTAACTTTCTTGAAAGCGTAGGCCCGACTAAGAATGAATTGTGCAAGACTATGCCTTCGCAGATTTCCAGGTCTTCACGGAGAAGGGAGAGAGCTCTGGTGGCCCCTGAAGACAAACTCGACCAAGAGACCGACACCGAGCCGAAACCAAATCAGGGGCAAGCCTCGGATTTACTTAAACGTGGACGGGATGCCGCACGGGCTGGAGATGTCCTCACCGCCCTCAAGGCCTTCGAGGACGTCATCGCTCGATTTCCGGAGAACTCAGCGGCGCGCTTCAACCGAGGCGTCGTCCTCAAAGACCAAGGCTACTTTGAGGACGCTCGCGACGAATTTGAGCGTGTCCTTGATCTGACGCCGAACGACCCTGTCGCCCTGCTTCAGTTGGCCACCATCCTCGCCAAGCTCCGGAATTGGCCTGAGGCTCAGGATGCATACAATCTATTGATAGAGAGCAGCCCAAATGATTACTGGGCCCTCTACGATCGCGGGCTCATTCGATTCGAGTTAGGTGAGCCTGAAGCGGCTTTGTCCGATTTCACCCGGGCTCTGGAGCTGAATCCTCACTTTGTCGACTCTCTGGGACGAAGTGGCCAAGCAAAAATTCGTCTGGAGCGATTTGAAGAGGCGGCTGAGGACTATCTAGACTTCTTAGGTCGAGTCGCACGAAATCAGGATTTGTCTACCAGCAAGGGTTTGTTTCTGAGCCATCGAAGCGATATTCGAGTGGCCATTCAGCATTTCAATATACTGATTGACGAATTGAAGCATCCCGAGGAAGGCATTTGTCAGGCTTACTATCAGCGAGGGCTCTTCCACATCTTCAACACAGCCTTCTCAGGGCAGCACTCCGATTCTTCGGCCGCCGTTTACGACTTTACAGAGGTCTTAGAGCGCGACCCGAATCATCTTGGGGCTCATTTTCAATTGGCGCGGTATTTCGCCCAGCGATTGCAACGAAACAGAGCGCTTGAGCACCTGGCCCAAGTCATTGCGCTGAACCCGCAGCATCGAGACGCGTATCTCGAAAGGGGGCTTATCCAGCAGGCTATGTCCAACTCTGAATGCGCGCTCGTCTCTTTTAGCCGGGTCATTGAGCTTGACCCATCTTGCGCTCGCGCCTATGAAGAGCGCGCTCAGATTTATCGAGAATTCGATGAGAATGAAAAGGCCAAGGCCGATCTAGAATGCCTTCGAACGTTGACCGAGAACAGCTCGCCCCTTTGATTTCTCTCCGCGGCCTTCATATGACAAAAGATTATCCACAAAATCTTCCGGTTCTGTTTTCTCTGGTCGTAGTACATAGGTAAGGCGAGAGAAATTGGGAGTAGATCTGGTGAAGAGCGTGACAACACAACTCACAGACAAGGAGGCGATTCAGCTCTGCTGTTTGAATCCGGGGGATCGAAAAGCGTTTCGAACGCTCTATGATCGCTATGTTCAAGACATCTTTGAGATGTTAAGGCGCTTGCTTTGGAATCCTCAGCAAGCCGAGGATGCCCTTCAGGAGACCTTCATTCGCTTCTATCAAAACCTCTCCAGCTATGATACCGAGCGACCCCTGCGTCCTTATCTATTGAAGATCGCTCACAACATCGCGATCGATCAGCTCCGCTCCCGAAAGCGAATTATTGTGACCAAGGCCCAACTCACGGAGGATGTAAAGGGCGAAGACACTGTTCAAAAGGCCGCTCGCCAAGCGGAAATAAAAGAGATCGTCGACCTCGCCCTGACCCGTCTCGATACCGATCAACGAGCCATCCTCATTCTTCGTCATATCCAGGAATTGAAAATGCATGAAATCGCGACCGTGCTCTCGTGCTCAGAGCGTGCGGCGAGGACACGGCTTCGCTCAGCCAGTCTTTTACTGGCGCGAGAAATTGATCAAATCCAGATGGGTCCAGGGGAGGAGAAGCTATGAATTGCAATAAATACGAGGCTTTAATCCGCCTACAGCCAGCTTCACTATTAGGTTTAGAAGAGCGTAAACAACTCGACAAACATCTCAAAGACTGTTCCATTTGCGTCCTTCAATCGAGAGAGCTTCAATTAGCCTATACGACCCTAAAAGCGCCTCTTGACCCCTACCGGATGAACGAAGATCGGGTCTTCGAGAGCATCCTCGCCAAGCTTCCAGCGCCTGGCAGCACGGCCCCAGCGAATAAGGATCACGAGATTCTCATTACTCTCTCATGCTGCTATTGCCACGATTCCCTTGCTCGCTCTCAGGCGGTCTATTGTGCCTCTTGCCTCAGCCCTCACCATGGAGAATGCTTTGCCGAACATGGGCTTTGCTCAGCGATTGGATGTCGCGAATTAAAAACCGTCGCGCCTCGATTAGAAATAAAAGCATCACCCCGCCGTCTGCGATCCAAGCCAAAATATATCGCTGGTTCAATTATATTCCTAGCCTTCGCGACCGTGGCCGCGCTGCAAGTCAATTCTTACAATGAAGATTTTGAAGCGATGTCAAAGAAGGTCA
>JARGOJ010000721.1 GCA_029210225.1 Planctomycetota bacterium | reverse complement strand
ATTGTTCTTGATATCAGTCTATTGTCCTGTGTTTATAAGTATGGAGCTTCGGCATATGAGCGGCGCCTGAAATTCCTGAGAAATTTATGGCGACGGGAATTAGTCCCCTATGTCAGTATATATGCACCACTCATCTATCTAGGAGCCTCGCTATGACTCTTGATATTGCCGAACACAGTCGTCGATCGTGGAACAAACAGGTCCGCGAGGGTTGTCGTTGGACCATTCCGGTTTCTAAAGAACTGATCGCCTTTGCGAGGGACGGCCAATGGACCCTGTTCCTCACTCCAAACCGCCCGGTTCCTAGGGCTTGGTTCCCCTCTCTAGATGAAGCGCACGTTCTCTGCCTCGCCTCCGGTGGTGGGCAGCAAGCCCCAATTCTGGCCGCCGCTGGAGCGATCGTCACAAGTTTTGACAACTCCGACGAGCAGCTCGCACAAGATCGTCGAGTGGCTGACAGGGACGGCCTTGAATTGTTCACTGAGCGAGGAGATATGAGGGATCTGTCGAGATTTGCTGACGGCAGCTTCGATCTTATCTTTCATCCCGTATCGAATGTCTTTATCCCCGATGTCCACCCCGTCTGGAGAGAATGCGCGAGGGTCTTAAAGCCTGGGGGATCACTCCTGGCAGGCTTCATGAACCCGACTTTTTTCCTCTTTAACCACGATGAAGCTCTCGCTGGCGAGCCTTTGCGTGTCAAGCACCCCCTGCCCTACTCCGACCTTGACTTGGCCGCTGAGAAACGGGAAAAACTGCTAAACGATGAAGTCGCTTTTGAATTTAGTCATTCTTTGGAAGACCAGATAACTGGGCAGTTGAGAGCAGGTCTCATGCTCGGGGACCTCTTCGAGGACGATTGGAGCGATGAGGCGACGCCGCTCAATAAATACTGCGCAACGTCTATTGCGACCAAGTCGACGAAGCGACCCTAGCGAAGCGCCCTCTTTAGCGGCTCGGTTTGTCTTGCTTTATGACCCAGATGTGCTGCTCGATACTCTTAATCTTTTGAAAGCCGAAGACCATAAAGACGGTCGCGAAGCCTAAGATTCCAAAGCCCATGCCCAAGACCGCGACCGCGTTGTCGCCGTCCCAGCTTTCATTTATGGCAAGCCCAAGAAGGGCGAGGATAGCCATAAAGAAGACGTTGCCTGCCCGGCGATTCTTCTTTAACTGTTCCAGCGCATGGTCGGCGCAGAGTATGGCGCAGTAATCCGCTTCCTGACTTCCAAGAGATCGCTCTCGGCAATCTTCGACGTCACAATCTCCGGTGTTCATGGCTAGTGTGGTGGGGTTCGCCAATCGTTGCGATGGTGTGCGTTTATAGCCACAGGCGCTACAAGCTCCGTGAGAGTCCCAGCACTCAAGGTGATGCCAGGCCATACACGACTCACAGCCCGTCTTCTCAACCCTTGGGGAGATTGTGTCGTGGCAGTAAGGGCACTTCGCGAGCGCTCGGGCGACGATTTTAGGCTCTTCTTTCATAGTTCCTAGAAAAACGATAACAGCTGAGAACCAAGATCCTCAGTCTTCCCGGTATTTTTTTTGTGGGAGCTATTCCCTACCCAGGCTCCAACAAGAATCTCTCAGCTTTGCATTGGACTGTTGGGAATCGGGCTCTGTTGTCCTAAGCCTGAAAGTCGCAGCAACGGGGAGAAGTGAATTCGACCCTGGAGAAACTTGGGTGTGCCCTCTTCTAAAATTGACGGGCTCAGATTGGGCTTGTGAACTATGACTTTTCCAAGCTCTCTCTTTGCTGCATATTTTCAATATTCATAACCACTCGTTTCACACCCTTCTATCTCAGTCGTCTTAAGCACTCACCGTATAAGAAGCGATACCACAAAGACTTGCATTCTTGTTGTGTTTTGATAAGACTGCAGTCCAATCTAGTTTTCTCTGAGGAGCTATTTCGACACTATTCGAGAGGATACCGCATGCGCCGCGACCCTGACCTGCCTCAAAACGACCCGAAACAGAAAGCTCGCGAGAAAGAACTTTCCCATCGTGCGAGTGACTACAGCTATGTGCCCGCCCCCACGGAAGAAGCGCCGGACAACGTGCGTGAGGATAACGATGAGTGGGTGAAGTATGTGACCGCGAAGTATCTTGCGCTGGCCGAAAAAATCCATTTCTCAGACGAATACACGCCGAAATACATCAGTAAGGTTCTCAAGCTGCGCGTCGAGATGAAGCTCAATCATTTCAAATCGGAGCTTGAAGGCATCTCTGTCAGCAAAGCTGAAGACACTGCTCTTGAATCGGACGGAGCGGCTCGCCTAGCCAAAGCGATGCTCAAAGGTGAGCCCCCACACCACTACATTCGCGACTTACTTTTCGGGCACTCAAAAGCCGCGAGTAAACGGGCCGTCGACAAGAAGAAATCGCTCGCCGACTATTCCCGTCTCTTTGCCACCATCGATAAGACACCGATCATTGACTGGATGTCCAGATCCACCGCCGAGCGAGACCTTGTATTCGCGTGGCAACGTGTGGCTGGGGTCAATCCAATGGTCATGCGTCGGCAAACAGAGAAGCTCCCCGACCACTTCCCTGTCACCAATGAGATATTCTCTCGAGTCATCCCTGGGGATTCTCTCGATGCCGCGCTTGGGGAGGGACGACTCTACCTATGCGATTACGCAGCGTTGGACGGCGCGGAAGTCGCCGCTGGAAAATACTTATGGGCCCCTATGGCCCTCTTCGCCTGGCGAAAACCGTCTGGAGCGGCCCCTACCGGCGCGCTTGTTCCTGTGGCCATTCAATGCGGTCAAGTCCCCAGCGCTGATTCGCCCATTTGGACGCCCTTTGATGGATATCGTTGGGAAATGGCCAAGCGCGTCGTGCAAATCGCCGATGCCAATCATCACCAAGCAATCGCTCACCTTGGGCGCACTCACATGACGGTTGAACCATTCATCGTTTCGGCCTACAGAAAGCTCGCTCCAAATCACCCAGTATCGATTCTTCTTGAACCTCACTTCGACTACACGTTGGCGATAAACAACACCGCAGCCCATGCTCTCATCGCTCCAGGTGGCGCGGTTGAGAGTGTTCTCGCAGGGACCTTGGAGACCTCGATCAAGCTCTCTGCGAGCGCCCTTCCCGGGTGCAACGCTGGATCTTGGCGACCCGACGTCGAACTCGCGAATCGTGGGCTCCTCGACCTGCCCACCCATCCCTATCGCGATGACATGCTGCCCATTTGGGCGGCTATTCATAATTGGGTCAATGAGTACTTGAGACTCTATTATTCGACGGACAATGAAGTCATTCTAGATACAGAAGTCCAAGCTTGGGCCAATGAAGTGCGGAGCCCGATTGGAGGGCGTCTGACCAATATTAGCGCTGTTCAAACTATTGAAGGATTGGTTGAATTAGTCAGCTTTGTGATATGGACCGCCAGCGCTCAACACGCCGCGATCAATTATCCGCAATTCCCATTTCTTGGATACAATCCGAATATTGCTGGAGCAGGATTTGCCCCCGCTCCCACAAAGGATACGCCGGATACACAGGACAGCTGGGTGAACATGATGGCCCCCATGAGTAACGCTCTCCTCCAATTCGATACACTCTATCAATTGAGCGGAATTAGAATGTGCATTCTTGGTGAATACCGACGTGGCACATTTATTGATGAACGTATTGAGCCAGCTCTGGAGAAGTTTCAGTCGGCCCTACGCGAGGCTGAGAAAGCGAATCTAGCGCGAGATTCAGAACGGCTTATGTCTTATCCCTGGCTTCGGTCTTCTTTGGTGACAGGGAGCATACATATTTGAAACTGTGAGGCAATCTTGGGGTCATCTCGACCCCAATTTCTCCTAGTTGTCTGTTGTCTGACCGAGTTTGTCTGAATAGTGCTTCTGCTTCTTCAATTGCACAATGCTGAGCAGTGTTACTAAACAAAGAATGAAAAGGATCACTGCGGACTCTACGAAAAATCGATCCGTCGCAGCCATAAACCATGCAGTCATTAGGCTGAGCGTTGGAAGCAGTCCAAGAATAACCGTGTAAACCTTCACACTGGTCTTGGCTGCGTCGTGAGCGTGTTCCCTACAGAGGATTTCATAGCCAGAGTTTTTCAAAACCGTTTGCCGGGGACTCTGGCAAATTCTCTGGAAGCAAGTGGCGAGGTGTGGAGGCAGCGGCTCCTGTGATTCTTGCTTTGGGCTTATTGTCGCCGGGCTCGATTGTTTCTGACCACCACACCCACTACAGCCGCCGTGTTCTTGCCAGCATTCTTTGTGATGCCAGGCCATGCAAGACTCACAAGCCTGCTTCGATGAATGGACAGTGACTGAATCGTGGCAGTAAGGACAGCGAGGTGCTGTGCTATTGACCATGCCTTGATTTCTTTCCACGAGGCGCTTTCCTTCACGAATCTGTTTCGGGCTTTGATTTATTTGCTTTTATCTTCATTCTTCACCATTTTCTCAACGTAGCGTTTATGCCCACGGCGCTCGGATGCGGGGATTGACACGAACACGAGTCCGTAGAAGAGCTCGAACACGAGAACCCCGATAACATCGTCGTTTAAGGGACCTGGGATGAGCGAGGCAAACACAACAATGAAAGTGAGGAAGGCGAAAAATGCGATGAGCCGATTGTAATTGCGGACCTTTGCCCGGCCAAACTCTTGAGCGTGGACCATACAACGTTTTTTGTAGGCGGGAACTGCGACGACGCTTTGAGTTCGGTTGTCACAATCTCGATGGTCGCAAGTCGTCGTGATAGGAGATTTTGTCGCTGATGCTGTCCGTTCACTCCCTCCTGCGCTTCTTCGATTTCCAGCCATCGAACTCGTGCTGGCCTTGCTCTTAAAGCCACATGCGCTGCAGCCGCCGTGTTCTTGCCAGCATTCTTTGTGATGCCAGGCCATACAAGCCTCACAAGCCTGCTTCGTTGAATGGACAGTGACTGAATCGTGGCAGTATGGACAGCGCGGCGCTGTGCTATTGACCATGCCTTGATTTCTTTCCACGAGGCGCTTTCCTTCACGAA
>JARGOJ010000720.1 GCA_029210225.1 Planctomycetota bacterium | reverse complement strand
ACGGTTCTCGCTCTCAGAGCCCGAAAAAGTCGCGACGAATATCAATGATAAACGCAGAACTAGACGATCAGAAGGACATTCTGGCTTTCTCTAGGGACGGGTCGCAAGACGCATTTACATCCTTCGTCGACCGCCACCATAAGCATCTATTTCAACTCTGCTTCTTCATACTCGACGACTCCGGTCTCGCCCACCAAGCAGTGAAGAAAGTCTTTGTCGCAGTGCTCCGCGACTCGTACCGATACACCCAAAAAACACCGTTTCAGCCCTGGTTCAACGCCATTATCAACCGAGTTCTACACAGTCAACTTGGAAAAGCCTTGCACCGACAACGCCATGAAAATGGACCCTTGAAAGCAAACAAAGGCTTGCTCCTGTCTCTCCCAGGAGCAGCAGCTCACGCCTTTGGGCTTCACACCCTCTTTGGACGCGACCCTATGAGACTGGCAAAGGGCTTCGCGTGTCCTCCAGGACAAATGCGGAGCCAACTCAACGCTTCCTTTCAAGAAGTGGCGGAGCGACTAAGCAAGAGGCTGAATCTCACAGAGGAAAGCGCCGAGGCAGAGCAAGCTGCTCTGGCGGCGATAGAAGAGTTGAAGAACAAAACGAGAGTCGCAGACATGCCGAAAGCCCCCAGCTTTCAAAAGCTAGAGCGGGACGCAGCGCGACAGACAACGTCCATTCTCCTCGCCAAAGCCCGATTCCCACAAAGTTGACTTCATGGATTGGAATTGGATTCGGGTTGGAATTGGATTCGGGTTGGAATTGGATTCGGGTTGGAATTGGATTCGGATTGGAGTTATTCGTTAAGAATTCCGCGCAAGCGGCGGATCTTATCTTGGAGCTGATCGATGAGCCCGACAGCCTTCTGATCTCCCTTCATGCCGAAGAGAAGAAAATCACTCGTCACATTGAGCATCCGGCAGAGGCGAATCAAGGAGTCCACTCTCGGGTAGTTGAGGCCTCGCTCCCAAGATTGATAGGCAGCAATGCTCGCCCCCACGACTTGGGCCACATGGGCACGAGTATATCCACACGCCGCCCGAGCGCTTTCTAGGCGAGCACCAAAGGCCTGACACAACTGCCGCTTCGCGGAGTCCGTCAGCTCCTCCGGAATCGGCGCCGACACCTTGGCGCTCTTAGGCTTAGCCTTCGGTGCCGTTGATTCGGACACTAGGAAGTTGACCTGATATTCGTCCGAAGACTCTTCGAGGAAAGATTCCACAGAGACCATCTTGTTGACCAGCAACATTCGCTTTGAACACTTCGGGCAAGTCGGCATCAGCTCAGGTTCAGTCCGCGCCGAACGCAACATGTCTCCTCGCACCTCCCCACCCTCTAAATGAAAACGCTTTCTTCCTGTGAATGCATGAGACCAATTCGCGAAGGTCTTGGCGTCGAAGAAACCTCCCCAACCTGAGCCCCAGCGAGGACTGTTCTGAAAGTCCTGCCAGAGGTCCTCAGAGTCGGAGTAGCACTTCAAAGCAGCGAGGTCGTGAAGCTGGACTTCTCGCCTGAGAACACTCGCCAAGTCAGGGTCTTTCTTGGAGACCATCGCTCGATGCCGGACCCATATTTGAAGGTTGATTGTCAGCCCCACGGCGTTATTGAGTGGCTGAAAGCTCCAATAAAAGTCGCGAATCATCTCTCGCCAGGGGTTTGAAGTCATCAACTCAACAAATTGCCCTCGAAGCTCTCGACTTGCGTCACGGATGGCATCGGAGGTGTTCCTTACTCGACCTTGGCTCAGTGAAATTTGAGCGAGTTGCCAATCGCTTCCATCTTTGTCTAAGCCCCTTTGCAGGTAGTGTGCGAGACGAACACTGTTCTCAGTTTCAGTGCGCAGGCAAAGGCGGTGCGGTTTATTGCGGGAGAAGAACGCTTGTCGAGCCTCAGGTAGCTTCTTATGGGTCTGACAAGTCCACGTCTCCAAAAACATATTTTGGAGGAGACGCTCGGCTTCCCGCTGTAATCCTATTTCCTGGAGAGCTGAGACGCGGACATTTGTCGCGTCAAAGAGTTGTTGCAGTTGAGATGTTGGCAGGTGGGTTTCACCTAAACTCGGAAAGAAGGTCATCGCGATAGGCCCAGCAGATCAAAATGTAGCAATAACGAGTGTACGAATCCCAAAATATTATCCGGATTCAACGCTAAAACACAAAGAGACGAAAGCCGCAGTGCGTGAAAGTGCCTAACAAATAGCACGGATTGAATGAATTGAATGGAATATTTCATAAAGAACAGACAGAGTTATGTCCGAATGGATGCCGCTCAAATGTTCTAAGAGTCCACCGGGCTCTCTGTTTTGTTTGCCGACCGACTGTTTCTGCCAAAATTCATGGTTTGATCTTAGAGAACTCATCGGCTTCTAAGCGGTAAATACTGGTGACTCGGCCGAACTCCACCTTTTCACCTATGGAGATGATCCCGGTCACTGCGATGGGCGCATAGGCCACCATATTGACCTTCATTGTCTTTGGAACATTGATGTAAACCCACTCGTTCATTTTTGGGTAGCCGCCAAAACAACAGCTCGCCAGATCTCGAAAGAGAAAGAACTGCTCGACGTGGCCATCTTCAGCGACCTTGATCGGGAGCATAAAGCCACGCACCTGCACACGCTTGCCGTCGAAGTTCGTCACTGCGTCGGGAATTTGTCGAGGCAGTTTATCCTTGGGAATATCCGGCGGTTGGGTGACGTAGTTGTAGTCGCCTAAGACATCGAAGCCGAGCGCAACAGCCCCATTTTTCAAGCGTTCACCAGTTTTGAATCCAAGATCAGCGCGGGTATTTTTGGTCGCGAGCGCTTTCTTCACGTCGAGCTTTGCCCCCGCTTTTTTGATCTGTAAATCTCGCTTCCCTCGACGCTCTTCGTCTCGTTTTTTGTCGGCGGCGAGGAGGGCTTTCTTTTGGGGTAATTCGAAGGCGGCGGGATCATCTGGGGGATTTTGATCGGGCTTCTGAGTGGAAGAGTTCGGGGATTTCTTCCCGTTGTTAGAAACGGGCTTCCTCTCGCTTTTTTTGGCGATGTCGCCACGAATGGGCGCGCCTTTGGGAGCGAGTGTGACGCTCTTCGTAGAGGGGTCAAAGAGCTTAAGTTCATAGGCTGCGACGAGCCCCATGCAAATGAAGAACGCGGCTATGATGAACCCAGTCGCGAGCCCAGAATCCGCTTTGACATCTTTATCTTCACTCATCCGGGGGGGTCCTCCAAGGAAAGCCGCTGTACGGCGTCGGTGGCTCTTCAATACAACGCGATTATCTCAGGATCTGCGCCATTTTTCGATTCTTTTAAGAAAGAGGATCGAGGTTTTCCGCGACGTCTGTCCTATAGGCTTTGAACGCCGGGATCAACCCTGCGAAAGCACCCACGACGATCGCCCCTGGGGGAACGGTCAATAGGCTCGGGTTCCACGCCGTTATATCAATGACAACTCCGGTCTCATTGCGGATCAGAACGGCCACGATGCTCAGGATCACGTAGTAAACAACGAAACCAAGAATCGCGCCAAAGCTCGCGATTGTCGCCGACTCTAGAATGATCACGCCGAACAGTGTCACGCGCCGAGCCCCAAGGGCCCGCATGATCGCCATCTCCCGGCGCCTTTCATTCATGGTGTTGTAGATCGCCGCAAGCAATGAGGCCGCCGCAACAACAACGATGAGATAGGCCACCAAGGTCAGGACGCTGTGTATCCAGCCAATTTTATTGAAGAGGTCGGCCATCTCCGCAGCGATGGGATAAGCCATCGTGGCCACCTTCCCCCGATTGTTTATCTGTAACGCGAGTAGCTGACCCATCACCGGACTGTGAAATTTCACCATCACCGCCGAGACTTCTTTGTGTTCGTCCGGAATCTCTTCATCGTCCTCTGCGACATAGACCTGGCCTGTCCCGCGCAGCACATGCCCTCCCATTCGGAAGACGCCCTCAATAGGGATCCAGACCACGCGATCAACTGGAGAATTCGTCGGCTCCAAAACGCCAACAACAACGTATTCACCGTGTTTTTCGGCGGCTTCGCTATCAAAGACCCCATGGCTCGGGTTGAACTTAGAACCGACTTCCAGGCCCGTTTTCTGAGCGACAAAGCTGCCAATAACCGCCTCCCGATAATCGGGGTCGAAGACACGACCTCCCTCTTGAAAACGGTAGGTCTCTCCTTTCTCGAACTCTAGCTTGGTAAAGAGCTCCCCCGAGGTGCCGACGACCCGATAACCTCGGTAGTTGTCACCGACCGCGTAGGGAATCGCCAACGCCACTTCCGGGCGCTTCTTCATGTCTTTATAAAGCTTCCAGGGAATGTTTCCCGGAGAGGTCTCCAGGTGAAAGACGGCGTTCAAAACGAGTTGAAGCTTGCTACCCCGAGCCCCAAGCACCGCGTCGAAGCCAACCTTGCCGCCGGTGAACGCATTCCGAGTTTGCTCATTGACCGCAAACACCGCCATGACGAGGCCGACCCCCAGAGCCATGGACATCGCCGTGATCATGCTCGAGAGAGCGTGTTGGCGCAAACTTCGCTGCACCATGAGAAATAATCCTGAAATTCCGCCGAACTTCATGGGCCCCGCCTCGTGATTCATTAGATGCCGTCGAGTTTCCCTTATGAATGTCTATTTCACAAGAGATAGGATTTTCCCACAATTTCTGAAAGAAAGCGGTGAAATCGGTAACTGTGACTCATAGTCAATCAACGGAAGACTTTGAAGAATTTGGCTCCCCCCACTCAAACTCAGAGAGACCGATGGCTTTGGACCAACAAACAACGACTCCACACAACAACAAGCGCCTCTTGAGCGCGATGGTCCTCAGTATCCTCCCCATGGGAGCGTTAGTTATCTGGGGCCTCTCGGCCTTGGATGATGGGTACAAAGCGAACCCACGGGGCAAACAGCTTGCCCGAAGCAAAGCGCCAGAGAAGGCCAAGAAACCGCTACGAATCAACCTCGCTGGCGAGCAAACCCCGCCGCCACTCCCAGAGAAGACTCAATTTTCGACCGTTGGAAGCTTTTTCCTCACGGACGT
>JARGOJ010000719.1 GCA_029210225.1 Planctomycetota bacterium | reverse complement strand
ACGCAGTGTTGTTTGGTTAATTTTAGGGTTTCAAAAAAAGGGGTTCATGATTATGGCTAAATCTTACTACCAACAAATCCAAGGCAAGAAGTTCAAGCGTTCTCTTATCGATATGGCTAAGGAATGTGTCTCGGGTAAGGGGGATGGACGTATTTCGCTCGGGGACGCTAAAAAGCTCTTCAACAAGGCTCAGGACGGCCGCTCATACACGAAGACTGAGAAGGAGACCGTGAAATATATCCGCGACAACTTTAAGTGGACGAAGCAAGCAGACCAGTTCTTCCGCAAGGAAACTCGCCGGGTCTCTGTCACTCGGGGCTTGCTCAATAAAATGGTCATGCGCTTGAGCGTCCTTCAAAAACCCTGTTCATTTTGTGGCTTGGTCAACTGTGGGGTTTAGTTGATAGGGCCGATCAAAAAGAGGTGAACTGCGTTGGGGTTGTTGGAACAGACAAAAAACTGTTCTAGCAGCCCTAACGCTTATTTTGGAGAATCATCACTCCACAATCAGGAAGGATCCTCTATGGGTTATTACATGCGCTTTTTGACAACAGACAAAGTTGTTCGGGGCATCCCCTTCTTAAATAGGGAACTTCAAAAACGAAATCCGAAATGGGAGCTTGAGTTCGTAGCGAATGCGAAGCGCCCCTCAGCTCTTCTAAAGTATGGCTCGGAGCTCTATGGAGAATTTGAGGTCAACCTCCCGGGGGATGGCTTGTTCACAGAGGAGATAGAGGAGCTTGGGGACTTTATTTCGCATTTAGAAAAGCGTGACGCCGTGGAGAAGGTCTTAAAAGACGCGACGGCTATCTATGCCTTGAGGGTGCTATGGCAAGGGCGTGACTCCGAGGCAACGCTCGATACACTCCAAGTGTTCTGGGAGGTACTCTTCTCCCTTCACAGCGGTCTCCTGCAAGCGGACGACGATGGATACTACGATGCCGAAAAACGCGTCCTGGCTGTCCCCTGAGCCCTAATGCGCTGTCTTAACTCTTTAGGGGATTCTCCGATTCTTCAAGGCGATCCATGGCGAGGCAGAACTCTCGAATAAGGTCGAGTTGCTCTTCGAGGCTTAGCTTTCCAAAATCTAATTGGAAGAGGCTGTCCATATCGGGGAGATCGATTCCGACAAGCTTGCCTCTAAACTCGTTCATGAGCCTCAAATAGTCAGCCTTGAATAGCTCCCGACCGTTGCGACTACGAAAGCCTGCCCGATAGTTTCTCGCCGTCTGAATTGAGACTTGGTAGACGATGAAGCCAGCGATGAGGGCGGGGAAGACAGCCTTCTCAAGGGAATGAATTTGTAGGGACAAGCCAAAGAGGACCGCCCCAATTGTAAGTAGCGCCAAGGCTCCTGCGTTGAGGTTCGACCGAAAAGTGATGGGACGTGGAGGCAAATTGACGGTCTCTAAAAAAATGTGAGTGCAGGGTTCACAGTGGAGAAAGGCGACATCAAAGAAACAGTGGAGGCAGAGGAAACCGCCGCAACGACGACATATGTAATCGGCTGTTTCGCCAGGATGTTCACGACAATGTCTTTGTTTTCCCTGGTCTTTCACAGCTGAGTTGCCCAATTTTTTGTTAGAAGCCATCGAGTCTATGCAAACCTGCGGGTAGATCTCCAAGTCTAAAAAATCCTGGTTCAAAGTCGCTGAATGTCTGATAGATGACCCCAAGTTCATTCGTGAAGAAAAATCGCTCGTTTCGTTGATCCAAAAAGAAAACTTCCCCGTCCAATCTGGGAGGAGCTACAGGGCTGGCCTTCACCCAATATTGCTGCTTACCTTTTTCAATGCGTTGAACCATCTCAAAGGAATAGCCCTGCTTGCTACCGCTGCTAAGCACATCATCGATATAGGCGTCCGCACCAAGTTCTTCCAGAGTGCCATAGCTCTTTTTTGGATTCCTCTTTATGAACAGCGCCTGAGCCGCGTTGATCGTTCGCATTGATCTAATCGCGGATTTCCAATTCCAATGTCCACGAGTCCCAATATTCCGAAATTCAAAAACAAAACTCACGGCTAAGGCTGAGAGAATGCAGAATAGAAGAATTCCCAAAGTCCAGAGGCCGAATTGGAGAGGCCCGTAAGATTTGCTTGCTTCGTCGGGCACTGTCCCTTCCCAATCTTGCCGATTCTCATTCATGGTTGGACCGACTCCGCTTCAAACAAAGAAAAACTATGACATTACCAATTGTTTCAGAGACGTTTTCTCGAAGGACCTCACGGAATAAATGAACTGACCCGCATTAGACAGAGCTCCCGATCAATCCAATTTACTTGTTGGCTCTTTCTTTTTGTTCTTTTCAAGCGCTTTCTCGACATAGTCACAATAGGTTCTGAGTGTCGCCAGTTTATCTTCTAGCTCAAGTGACTCAAAGTCGATCTCAAAAACAGAGTTCAGGTCCGCTTCATTGCATTCGGCAAACCGCAGATAGGCTTTACTTCGCATCATGAGCATAAGGTAGTCCTCAACAAAGTCCTCTCGTCCTTTATCATTGAGCTTTCCAGCCCGATAGCTTTGAGCGAACTGTATCGCCAGGTTCCCAACGAAAAAACTGTGTAAGCACCCATGAAATAGTGACACCCCTAAAGATTGCCCCTGCACCCTCAGTCCAATCAGGAGACTTAGAAAAACGAGTATAACGATGACGCTTACGATTATGTATGAGCGTTTGGTCATTGGGCGAGGCGGCATTTTTACGGAGTATAGAAAGACTTCGGTGCAGGGGTCACAATGGGAAGAGATAATATCGAAGAGACAGTCTCCACAGAGAAAACAACCACAGCGTCGGCAGATTGATACGGCCCGGCGTTCGGAGTGCTCTCCACACTGTCCCTTTTCATCTTGATCTGTCACGATAAAGAGATCCTCGAAAGTTTCCTAACGGTCAAAGGCGCGCAATTCTGGAGATAACTGTCCAATTTCAAAAAATCCTGGCTCAAAGTCTCTGTCTGAATGGAAGAGGACTCCGCTTTCATTTGTGAAGTAGAATCTCTCCCCCGTTTGACCGGGCATCATAGGGCTGGCTTTGGCCCAATATTGGTGCTCCCCCTCGATTGTGCGCTGGGCCACTTCAAAGAAGAAGCCCTGCTTCGCCCCAGCGCGAAGCACCTCGTCAACGTAATTGTCTTCGCCGAGCTCTTCCAGTGTTCCATATCGCTGCAACGGGTTTCGCTCAAGAAATATGGCCTGGGAGGCGCTGATCGTTCGCATCGATCCTATTGCCGACGAGTCATTGGAGCAGCAGTGAGTCTCAAGAAGGTTCGCTAATCCAACGCCAGCGACGAGAAACAGAGCAACACCAACTAAGACAATTCGTGAAATCCAATATCCCCAGGGAATATCCGCCGCGTCACCATCCCACTTGGGTTCGAAGGGAGACGAAGACTTCGGACACTGCTGATTGACAAACATTGATGTAATTCCTAGCAGATCAATGACAAAACAAAAGGGCCTCTCACAAGCGACTTTTCCCTCTCATACATAGCTTCTCCGTGCGTTTCTGACGAGGGTTTGGTCCAAATTTAAAAGATTTAATCACACTTCTCCATCATGCTTTCGCCAGAAAGACAGCTTGTTGGCGCGACTCCTCTAAAATACTTCCATGAAGCTCAGAAACAAGCTCCTCCTTATCTTCCTCGTCCTCCTCGCATTGACCCCTCTAGTGGGCCCCGCGCTCAATTACAAATATGAAGATGAGCTGAGGGGAAAGCAGGCCTATGAAAAGAAGATTGCCGAGCTTTCCTGGCTAAGGTCCCACAGCGAAGTAGATCCTTGGGGCAATCCCTGGGCTGGCGGAATGTGTGCCTCTCGCTCATGGGGTCCCAATGGCATAGATGAAGGCGGCGGTGGCGACGACATTTCATTTAACGGTCCGTGGGAAATCGATTGGGGACCAGCCGTAACCGTCACCGAAGCCGCGCCTTTTCATTATCTGCTCTTAGTCGTCGGCAAAGCCGTGACTGTCTTTCTCGTCTATAATTTCAGGTCGATTCAGACCCGAGGCAAAAAGCGGGTTGCTTGGATTATCGCCGCTCTTCCCATAACAGCAGTACTCCTCTGGTTCTCCGAGGACCTGCACCTCTCCAGACCTCTTAAGAGGCAGTACATGGATTGGCTCTTTCGAGATATTCCCCCTGGGACCTCCGTCACAGTGCCGAACATGTGGGAGGTCAGCGCAGGCCTCGGTCTCACCTTGATTTGCTGTGGATTACTTTACAGCAACATTTCCAGTGCGCTGATAAGAAAGATGGACTGCCACTCCCATGAAGAGAGTCTCTTCACTAAGGAGAACTAAAAATGGCCACTTTGGACGACAAGGTGAAGGCGGTTTACAAGCAGTGTATCGATCTCGCCAATCAACTCCAATCCCAAGCACGGGTCCTTGAAGCCCTTTGGGATGGCGACTCCCAGGGCTGGTGCTTAGAATTGTTTTTGACCACTGTCGACAACTCAGGCAGTGAGAAGAGGAGCCACTTTGAGAGTCTGAATTATGGCTCCGACCTAAGGCTCTTCAACGGCCAAGTCCCACCCTGGCCCGAGTCTATTGTCGCCCAGGGGCTTGGAGCGCGCTTATCCCAGGAGTTCAATTGTGTGATTTGGTTCCCCAGTCCAGAACACCCTGACGATGATTGCCCAGCCTACTCCGAGCGACACCTCGCCATTCCTTGCGCGGACTGCTGCAAGCTCATCATGCCGATAGAAAGCCCTGACATTCCCAAAGATCTTTGTTATAGCTGTCAAGATTCACGAAGAGAGAAAGAACGACGATTAAAGGAACCAGGAAATTCGGCGGATTGCCGTGGGATCTACTTTTCATTGGAGCAGCATGACAACGCAGTCGGCTTTGAGTCCTTTTACTGTTCTGCGACCGAAGACACAGCAAAAATCCTCGCTGAGCTTTTAAAGAAGGCAGGAGAGAGCGCAGACTGGAGCATTGACACGCGACTCGGTCCTCTACTGTTGACAAAGCTCAATACATTGGCCCGTGACGAGTTAAAATTGACTTTGGGGAGCTCGGAATT
>JARGOJ010000718.1 GCA_029210225.1 Planctomycetota bacterium | reverse complement strand
TATTTTAAGGACAAGGTCTGTCACAGCGCGGCGAATTTCAGGAAAGGTTTCTTCCATGCTCTCGGTGGTGTCGCAGAGAATGACTAAGTCGAGATCATCCTGATCGCTTAGAAGTGGAAAGAGCGATTGCTCACTGTCGTTATTTAGGCGATTTTTTGGCCCCGAAGTTTCGAAATTCACAATTCAACCTACCCTCATATCCTTATATTGAAAACCACAACCCTGAAGGAAATGGGGCTCATCTGGGTTCCGTCGATCCAAAGCGCGCTGAGACGTCGCTCCAACAAGTCTTAGGCTTGCCAAAACAACCCCCCGCGAGCAGACACTTTGGTATTGGTCGACGAAACTCGACGAATCCACACAGTTGTTCCAAAGATTCCGCCGTAGACTTTATGAGGTTTTTAAATCACTCACGAGGAAAGTGAGAGTTTGGTTGAGACCTAAAAGCGCGGTGGACGGAATCCTTTATCAACTATGCCTACTGGGTTATGGCTTACTTTTCGGCATCCCAAAGTTTTGCCTTGAGAAAAGATTTTGATTTTCCAGGAGATAAGAGAAGCGCCGTTGCTCTGTCTCAGCGTAATCGTTGACAATCGTCATATTGCAAGCGATGGGGAATGTCGAGAAAGTTGCTTTACCTTGGCCGACTTAACAAATTTGCGACACTTTGACCGAGCAAACTCAGGTTGCGACGAAAGGCCCGATCGGCTTTCGGAATTCTCACCACGCTGCATTTATCAAAATCGTGAAAGGCCCGGGGAATCACCTCTTCCCCTGGAAAAAAGACAAAGGTCGGCTGCTCTCCGATTTGCTCTGCCGCCTCTTCAGGCGGATCGATCAAAGCCACCAAGGCGACCTTCTCTGGATTCGCCGCTGCATAGCTTAAAGCCGGCAAAGCTCCATCTCTGAGCGCAACCAGCGCCACGCTCTGACTATCCTCACAATCTAGTAGATGCTGCACAGAGTGCTCTAAATCGACTTGGAGAGACTCCAATGACTCCCCCTCCTTCGGCAGCTCACCTTCGCTGGCTCCCTGCCCATGCCAGGCAAATCGGAGGCTGGCGTGACCATTGTAAGAGGTGGTATAGGCGATCTCATTGCTCACTGAGCCTTCCATGTTGCCTCCAGAGATATGAATCCCTGGGACCACCAAGACCGGAGGCGTCGCGCTTCCTCTTAGATAGATCGCTTCAAGAGTGTTGGATCCGGCTTGCACAATCGTGGAGCGCTCCATGAGCTGGCCGCGACCACTTTCAGCGTTGTAGATGTCATCGACCATAGATCACCGTCCTTTGAACTCAGGGGGCTTCTTCTCAAGGATGCTCTGGACCCCATGCTGGAAATCTTCAGAGTCAAAGCAATGTCGACGCATCGCCGCGACCCGTCGACGCTCGTAGTCGTTCAAGTCGCTCGGAATTCGCAGGTAGTCGTTCATGACGCTCTTCGTGAAGCGAACAGCCAGGGGCGCATTCTTAGCGATGGTCTTGGCCATCGCCTCGGCCTTCATCTCCAAGAGCCCGTTCTTCACCTGGTGATTGAGCATTCCAAGGGACAAGGCGCGAGAGCTGTCCACAGGGAGCGCTGTGAAGAGCAGCTCTTTGGCCGCAGCCAGGCCGACCAACTCCGTGAGACGACGCATCCCGGTAATGCTGTAGAGGACCCCAAGCTTCGCCGGAGGCATGCCCATCTTGCAGTTCTCAGCGCCGATACGGATATCACAGGTTAAGGCCAGCTCGCAGCCAGCTCCCAAAGCGTTCCCTTGAATCATAGCGATGCTTGGGCAAGGCAAAGAGTCGAGCGCTCGAACCGCCGTCTCAAGAGGATGCTGCGCGAAATCAATCGGGATGTCCGCAGCGTTGACTTGCGCCAAGAGATCCTTGAGGAAATAACCAGTGGAAAAGTTCTTCTCGCCTCCTCCCCTGAGAATCACACAACGCGGCGCGTCGGGCTCTTCGTTTGCGATCTCTTCGGCGAAGCCATGAAGAGTGATTGTAAGAGCTTTGAGCATCGCGTTATCGAGGGCGTTGCCCCGCCACGGCGCATAGAGTTCAACCGTCGCGACGGTACCTGAGCGACTGATGTGAATCGAGCCAACATCTTGCTTGTCCATAGGAGATTCCCGCTGTCTCAAGAATTTTGCAGAGCGGCAATTCTACTATATAGAGGACAACTCAACGCCCGTCATGAGCAGCTTGGCTTAAAGTGTTGTGAGAGCAAGACTTCCTCATGCAGCAATACGATTTGTCGGTGGACACGCTTCACCCATAATCCCCTCTTCCAGATTCCAAGAGCGCATCGAAAACTAGAGATGAGTCGATTTCGGGTCTCAGCTTATTTCAATTCCTTGTATGATCAGACTCATACATTCTTAGTTCTTTGGGAGGATCAAATTGAAATCAACAATCTTCTGGACAGCATTGTTTTTGTTATTGGGTTTGACAGCGTGTAAGAGCGAAAAACCTGACAAATCCAAGCCGAAGGATAGTTCAGCAAAGTCGACGGCCTCCGATAAAACACCGGCGGTAAAACCCAAGCCTCAAACGATTCATCTAAAAAAGGGAACGATTGAAGTCAACTCAAAGGTAACCTCTCCCGATGCTCTACTCGCAACACTGAAAACGAATAAGGGCGATGCGGTCCTCCACCTTCACAAGAACACTCAATACAAGGAATTCAAGTGGGTGATGAAGCAGCTTGTCCTGGCAAAGATCGAGCAGGTTCGCTTCGTCAATGAAAACGGATCCTCCCTTATCAGTTGCGCTCCCCAAGAGAACTTTCAAAGCGCCCCCGCCCCTTCAACAATGAGAAAACTCTCCTTAATGCTAACCTATTCAGACAACGAACCCCGAAGCTCAAGATCTCCGATGTTAGCCTCACGTGCGAATATTCATTGCCAAGAAGGAGGGGATCTGAAAGCTGGTTTTAAGAAACTCAGCGAAGAACTGAACTTTTGGATAAAAGAGTACAAGGGAACCAGGCCAGTGATCGATCTGGCGTGCAGTGATGGTGTGGATCTGGGTGATCTATGTGGTGTCCTGAAAACTCTCGGACAAGCAAAGATTACGAATGTCTGCTTTAGCTCGGTCGCTATCGTTGTCGAAGAAGAGGTCGAGATCGATCAGACTCCACCTAAGGGAAGCGACATGTCCAAACCGGGAGATAAGTAACTCAACCCCCAATCACTGACGATCTAGGAACACTGAACAATGATCTCCTGAAGCGCCATCTAAGTCAGGGAAGGTTTAGGACCTCAGCGATGGCATCCCTTTTTTCGAATAGCTTCTCCCTAAAAGCTACGGAACCAGGTAATTCTATCTCTCCGTCTTCGTGGTAGAGAACGAGGAGGTAATAGTCACCGCTTTGAAAGTCCTTTTTATGAAAGGTCTTCCTACGAATTGTGACCCTGCCAAAACTACTGAATGGATACGGCGTTTCTTCCTTCAGCTTTCCAAAGAGATGATAGCGCTCATAAACAGTCTGACTCTTCGCATCGAACACAAACTCATTTTTGCTTTGTGAGTTAAGGAACCTGAAGTAGAGGCTTAGGGCTCCCAAAGGGAAGAAAAATATAGCTTCCCATGAGTAGGTCAATATCCCGACAACTCCGAGGAAGGTGAGAGACGCTGCGACCCCAATGTACAGAATGCTCTCATAGGGATTGGGTTCGTGAGTATAGGTATAAGATTTCTTTTGAACATTTGAGTTTTGTCCACGCCAACGAGGCTTTATCTCGCTGCTCGAAACAGGACTGACAGCCTTGGCCTTCAAAACACCTCGGCTGTTCGCGCCAGATCTCTGTTTTGGTCTATCAGTCTCCGATTTCTGCGTCGTTGCAGTGTTAACAACTTTGCCCTTTAGGACCTTCCCTGAGTTCTTTCCAGATCGAATCATTCGTGCTCTCCCCACCATTGATCCAAGCTTGGACGACAAAGAGCTACAAATGGGCTCAATAAATAAGTGTTTCCCATCTTTTCCTTCAGACTCTATGTATCAATGGAAAGACCGTGTTAGAGATGATCCAGCCATTCCGGAGCTGCCACAGCAAGCCCTTTTAAGAGGGGGGAATTTAGCGCGCAAAGTCGCTCGCGAACATATTCTTCCGACATAGAATAATCGGCCATCAGCAAGATTCGGTGAACCGTACTCCGCGCTCCCCGAGCGAAGAATGCACCTAGCTCGTAGAACCAAAAAAATCCACTCTCGGCCTCCCGCCACTGAAACAAATCTCGAGCCAAGGCTCGATAATGCTCCAGCCGTCCTTTTTCGGAGATAGGAAACTCAAAGTGCTGATAGGGCGCCCCAGAGAAAGGACAACTCACAGGACGAATCGTGGAGCGGCGAATTCTCGCGGTGAGGAACGAAACGAGATCATCGTGGGCCTGAAACGTTCCTAAAATGCGCCCTGACCGCTCCCGGATTTCACAGAAAACTGGGGGATTTGATTGCATTAAATGCTCACGACGAATGCCAAACCAAAAACGGGGTTTCGGAGCGCGGTGCCAGTCAAACGGAGGAATCCCAAGACGGAGGATAAGCAGGTCATTTTTGAAAACAAGGTCATAGATTTGACGAACAAACTCTGAGTGTGAGACGAGAGCCCGATGCCGTCCTAGCAACAGATAGAACTCAGAGAGCACCCCAGGTAATCGTATATTCAGCCGGGTCTCAGTCGCTTCGACCTCCTCTCTTATAAAACCATCTCCTTCATTAACAACGGGGTCAATTTGCGTCGTCAATATGCGGAAGATCTCACTCCAGCGGGATTTGGAGAGGAGCATTTCTTCGAGGCTAAGTTGACCAAGTCGCATCCGATATTGCAAATAGCGAAATTCGTCGGCGGGGTCGCCGCTCGCTCTCCAGATTCGCTTCAACTCTGTTAGTTGTGTGTCCATTGTTTCCTTAGAGTCAGGAAACGTCGATTTATCACAGCAGTAGCGCTCATTCTTGGTGATTCAAGAATGAGCGTCGTGAGTATTCGGTGCTGGCCTTACAGATTTGGGATCACTGCTTCCCTGGGAGTTCTCTAAGGA
>JARGOJ010000717.1:1714-5031 GCA_029210225.1 Planctomycetota bacterium | reverse complement strand
GAAAGCCTTGAGTTCCCCGCGACCTCTGCACCGGGCTGTGAGCTTGGAGTCAAGTTTCAAACAGCGCCCACCACGAAGCCGACCTGGCACAACCGAATCAGTCGTATTGTTCAACAAAACTGCATGGAGTGTCACCGCACCGGTGAGAACGCTCCGTTTTCATTGGAGTCGCTCTCCGACGTCAAGGCCAACCGCGCCATGATCAAGCGTGTCATCGGAAACAAGACCATGCCTCCTTGGTTCGCCGACAAAAAAGTCGGTGACTTCTCCAACGACAAGAGCTTGTCCGCTGCCGACAGAAAAGCCATGCTCGACTGGATTGATGGCGGCTGCGTCAAGGGTGATAAAGCCGACAAGGTGTTGAAGAGGAACTGGTATAAGGGCTGGCGTCTCGGTCGTCCAAGCGCCGTGATTACTCTTCCTGAGGCCTTTGAAGTGCCTGCAGAAGGAACAGTGCCTTACAAATACAGCCGAGTCTCGACTCACTTCGCCGAAGACAAGTGGATACGGTCCATTGAGATTCGCCCAGGCGCTCCAGAGGTCGTCCACCACGTGCTGGTCTTCCTGCGCTATCCTAAGGAGCATCCACGTTTTCGCGATCAACCACGAGTACGTGGTGGCTTGCGTGGCTACTTTGCCGGTATGGTTCCGGGTCAATCGACTATGGTGTTCCCAAAGGGAACGGCAAAGTTCCTACCTAAGGGCGTTCAAATCATCTTCCAGATTCACTACACGACGAACGGCGCTAAAGCCAAAGATCGCACGAAGATGGGCCTGTATTTCAATAATGGTAAGCCAGAGCATGAGTTTTATACTCGGGCGATGTCTCAGACTCGCTTTCAAATTCCTCCCGGAGCGGGCAATCACAAGGTTGTAGCCGAGACTCGTATTCGGAAGAAAGTACGTCTCTTCGGATTCAATCCTCACATGCACGTTCGTGGGAAAGCCTTCAAATACGAGATTGTTAAAGAGGATGGCAGCACTCAAATGCTGCTTAATGTCCCTCGCTACGATTTCAATTGGCAATTGAATTACAAATTGCGTAAACCCTTGGATTTACCTGCTGGAACTCGTCTCCGTGCGACAGCGTGGTTTGACAATTCTAAAGCCAATCCTGCAAACCCGGACCCAACAAAAACAGTCGGATTTGGTGAGCAGACTTGGGATGAAATGATGATCGGTTACTTCAATGTTTACGAATTGAAGGATTGACCAACTACTGTTCTGGCATTTAAGGATGACAGAGCATTAGATACCGTTGCCGCACAAAAGACTGGCCCGTGTTGATCTTATTGAGATTGATACGGGTTTTGTAGTATCTAGCTACTTTTGATGTTGGCTGTGTTCCCTGTATATTCTATTCGTGAATACCGCGGGCGAAGTAGAATCCGCATTGATTGTTGAAAAGAGGGGATCAGGTGCCATCAGCTTTTTTGAGTTACGAAATCGAAGGAGAAGATGAAGCTGAGGTTTTTATCGATCTGTTGCAAATCATAGCTGTCGGAAATACTCCTGAGTGCCAGATTATCGTGCCCCAAGTCAACGAGGGCTCAATACTGTTTTACTTGGCGCAGATTCAAGGAGGTCTCGAAATCACTCCGGGACATTTTGGGGCGAAGCTTCGATTGAATGGTCGAGTCGTGAGCGGGCGAACCCTGCTACACAACGACGATGTTCTTCAAGCTCAAGGGATCGAAATTGGGGTGATTGATGTCGAGGTCTTTGGACGCAGTAGCGGCCCGATTCATGAAAAGAAATCGCCTCCAAAGAATGAATTCGGGCTCAGTGAGTTTCCGTCGGAACAGAATGATCAAGCCGCGTTCGGCGCCGAGACAGAGGCGCCTATTCCCCCTGCTCGCCGTCTCGAAATTCATCGTGGGAATTCCAGGCGAACACGTCGCTGTTTTTATTGTCATCAGTGTCTCTCTGAGAGTGTGGAAAACAATGATCGCGATACTTTGCAAAGCGTAGGTCGAATTATGGCTTGCCCAAGTTGTCTAGATGACGAGTTTGCGCGGCATCAGCGACGCTTTAGGCCGTGGGGATTTGAACTCAGCGCTAGGGTTAGAGGAGACAATGGTCCGGGTCGAGCGTATCAGGCCAGGAGCCGAGCTGGAAAGACAGTGTTTTTCCGGGCGCTTGACTCCACCTTTTTCGGCTCTCGGGGAGACGCCGAATTTTTGGAGACTGCTGCTGTAGCCTACAAACAGAGCCTCTTCCACCATCCTTCGGTGCCAGGTCTACTTAGTTGTCAAGTGACAGGTTCTTTCATCATCATAGCGGAAACCTGGTTTGAAGGGATCTCTCTTTCGACCCTAGGATCAATGCATTCATTGACCTATCGCGTCCTTGTTTCTATTCTCATTGGGGTTCTTGAAGTGCTCGCGTTCGCGCATGAAAAGGGACGCTACCATGGACAATTAGATAGAAGTCGAGTTCTCTATCGAATTGAGAATGGCGCCTGCAGGATTCAAGTGCGAGGTTTTGGATTGAACGATCTATACAATTGCCGGGATATTGGTCACTTGAGAGGGGAATTCTTAGAAGACTACTCACTTGCAGAGCTACCTCTGGCATTGGAAGAAGAGGGGACGGACGCTCACGGCGACTTGTATCGGCTCGGGATCATAGCTTACGAGCTATTGAGTGGGGGGCAGCCTTTCCATGTAGTGGGCGAATTTTCCAGTGCTGTTCAAGTCTCTGAAGCTCAGCGCTTGAAGAGTCTTAAGCACGCGCTTCCTCCAGAGTTGTCAGAGTTCGTTCAAAAACTCTTGGTACGCAATATTGCGGAGCGGCACCAGAGCGCCTACGAAGCGCTTGGGGAACTGAGAGGGTTTATGGGATCATATAAATGAAAGGGCCTGCGAAGGTCTTTTCGTGGATTTTAGGAAGCAGCGCCTCAGCACCAGACCTTAGTTTTTTCTTTCACTGATCCTATACCGTGGGCTCCTACTCCGGCTATTGTTTAGACTGGAGTAGAGAATCGATCCGAGCGCTTGGGGTTAGAATTGGAACACATCTTTAAAACGTCAGTCGAATACACAGTTGGAGAGCGCGGGGCAGAATTGTTCTCGATCGATCCAAGCCAGCTTGTGCTCGCTGGGAATGGCCCTCAGTGTCTAATCAAACTGCCGCAGTTAAAGCCCGGTGAGGTGCTCTTTTACCTCTATCAAGATCATCGGGGCTTCGATGTTTCCCCGGCCCAATCTGTCGCCGAGCTGCGCTTGAATGATGAGCCACTCGAAGCAAGAACAAGGCTTGAGGCGGGAGATGAAATTAGTTCCTGGGGGATTACGCTTCGAGTCGTGTCAATTCAT
>JARGOJ010000717.1:0-1704 GCA_029210225.1 Planctomycetota bacterium | reverse complement strand
GTTTGGGATTCAACTCGGGGTATTCGTCCGGCGATTGAGGACGCTGTGGTTGATTCTCTCTTGAGTTCGACGAGGGAGCCTCAGCCAGAGGTCCAGCGAGAGAAGACCAGCTTGGATTCAATGATCCCCAAAGATTTGATGGAGGCGGGGCTGTCGGGAGGCGAGATTCCTTCTTTCAAAATGGAGTTTCACAGTGAGTCGGAGTCGGTGCCAACGGCCGCCCCAGAACCAGCTCCCGCTTACCCTGACGACCCTCCGATCGAGTCTGGATTGATTCGTTGCTTTCGCTGCCGGCAAGGCTACGAGGGGACCCGTGCTCAGAAGCACTGGTTTGACCAAGGGGGAGATCTTGAACTCTTAGTTTGTGAACCGTGCAAGGATATTGAGAGGCGGAAACGGTATCGCGCAGAGTTTATCAATTATGGTTATGAAGTTGAGCAGCCTCTGGATAGTGACGGTGGCCCTGGACGTGCATTCAAGGCCCGAAATGCGAACGGATTAGTCATTTTTCTCCGCGCTATCGAATCGGCTTTTCTAAAGTCGCCTGTGAGTTCCAAGGTGATCATAAGAGGCTTGGAGGCCTTACGGGACGGCCTCATTGAGCACGCGCATGTGCCGACCATGTTGGATTGCCGATTCAATGACGACTATATTCTAATTTCCGAATCATGGTTCGAGGGGAAAACCCTTGAAGAGTTGAATGAATTGCAGCCGCTCACCTGGAGACATTACATTCCGATCTTGTGTCGGATCCTTGAGGTTCTCATTACGGCTCACGCGCAGGGTGTCTATCATGGGTCATTGACGGCGAGTCGGGTGATGTATGGCATTGTCAATGGAGATCAGGCGAAGGTCATAGTGAGAGGCTTTGGTTTGCTTGCGCTTCAACGGGTTCGTGATCTTGGAGGGCAGAACAGGCCATACACCGAGGCGAGGATTGAAAGCGTCCCTCTCGCTTTTGAAGAGGACGGCTTTGAAGCTCAGGTCGACCTCTATCATTTAGGCATGCTCTCCTTTCGATTACTTGGCGGAGGGCCGCCCTTTAAGGCTAAAAATTGGGTCGAATTGAACGATAAAATGTCGAACGAAGATCCTATCCCTCTCATTGAACTCAACCCGGAGGTCCCTAAGGCATTCTCAGACTACATTGCGCGTCTCCTTGGGCGAAGCTTCAAAGAGCGCCACAAGAGCGCGAGGGACGCCTTAACTGACCTTCTCAAGTTACAGCTTGTCTAAGGGGCAAGTGATGGGGTATTGAGAGGAGATGTAAAGGTCTCTGGCCATGGATAAACAATGCAAGATTCACAATGAGATACCGGCGACGCGGACTTGTGAGCGCTGCGGCGATTTCGTGTGTGATTACTGCGCTCACAAGTTCTACGACTATCAATGCGAGCAGTGTGTTTCGGAGATCCTTCCACAGACTCGCTACGCGAAGAGAGCCAGAAACTCTGGTACTCTCGTTGGCACAATTGTGTCTGGCTACACGACACTAATGATTGGGTCTATAATTACTCTGCGGTTCAATCTCCTTCAAATTCTTGGTTTGATGGACGGAGTTTTTTTAATCATCGCTGTATGTTCGTGCAGTTATTTAGTTGGAGGACGGACTCTGGCCAGAATCAAACTCTCTGGCACTCACTTTCAATTGCCGACGAGTATGGTTGCTTTGTGTGCCGGCCCTTCCTTAATTGCCGGCTTCTG
>JARGOJ010000716.1 GCA_029210225.1 Planctomycetota bacterium | reverse complement strand
CTTGAGCGCTGCAGTCGTCGGTAATGAAGAGGGTCAGGGCGGCGACGATTTCGTGCTGATGGAGGCGGCCTTCTTCATCGGGGATGAATTCGAGGTAGTCGTGAATAGAGTGGAAGAGCTCTTCGTCTTCAAGGAAAGACGCGGCGCGCACGAGCTGTCCTCGGAAGGCTTGCGCGACAAGCATTCGGGGGTCAATTCCTTGACCAGGGGCCAATTTTCGGGCGTGCCCTTCATCGTCTATTGTTGGACGGTGGGTCATGAGTGGCGCGGCGCGTTCTTTCACTACATCAAGCAGGTCAGCCATGCGGTCGGGGTACTGACGCCAGGCTTCGGCGAGGAGGCAGCCGGCGAGGTGACCATCGCGAGGGCGCTCGACCATGAGGTTGAGAAGGGTCACGTACCAGTCGTCGCCGGTCTTTAGAAGTTTCTTCAAACCGAATCGAAGGATGCGACTATGAACATGTTTGGCTTTTGGTTCGGTCGTTCGTTGCGCGTGGAGCGCAACTGGGGCGAATGAGCAAATTCGGCGGTAGGAGCAGGCCCGGCAAGCTTCTCTAAGCTCAGCGAAGACACGGCGAGCGCGGCGGTCACTGTCGGTTTTGAGACGGATGGGAAGGCCCACTTCGCTGAGATATTCTTCGCCGCCTTCAACATGAGAATCTTCAAGATCCGCATCGGTGACAGCGTCGAGTTCTTCATCGGAGGCAAAGCTGCGAGCATCAATTAGAACGTCGTCTGAGCGCAGAGATTCATCCGACCGAATCATCTCTCCAGATTCGAAAGAATCGTTGAACATCGAAGAAGATGGGTTGGGGCTCTCTTCGCGATCAATCGGCGACTGTTTAGGCCTGATTCGAGGCTTTTTTTTCGAGTTTCGACGTTTCGCCAAGGTTACTCCACGACCTACGGTTTCTGTTCCTCTAGAATAGGTCATTGCGGGGTGAATAAGATATAGAATGCTTGGGGATCATGAGAAATAAACGCCGTGAATCCAAGTCCTAGTTGTTTGGAAGACGATAAAAAGAAAATAGGCATGGCAGAACATAGACCTTTACAAGTCCCGAAAGAAAGCTTGTTGGATGGCTACGTTTTTGAGGCGAATCAGCCGATAAAGTGAGATTGTTGGCCGGTCAACAAAACTTTCCAAAGGTGCCATTAGGTCAATTTGTGGTACTCTGGACAGGCAAAGTCGTGCAAACATGTCGAGCAGACATGGGAGAAGTGCAACGTGCAAGGCGCTCGAGCAAGTCTTGATGATCTCGCGGTTCGGTGGGAAACCCCACGGGGACGTGAGATCAAAGATAAAGTCATTGTAGATGTCACCAACAATAAGGGACGCGGCCTAGAACGCATCCTCAAAGAGTTCATCTACACCGATGAGGTCCTCAACAAAGCGGACCTCCGTTGTATCACCATGGAAGACACCGAACTGGCGGATGCGGTCATTGAAAACGCCGACTTGTCGTGGTCGAGCTTTAAAAACTCCAACCTCCTGAGAGCCAGCTTTACGAATTGCAATTTAAAGAGAGCGTCCTTCGAGAAGGCTGACATAAGCCTGAGCCGCTTTAAGAAATGCGACCTCTCTCGCGTCGATTTTACCGATGGAAAACTGGAGCACACCAACTTCCAAGAAGCCAAGCTTACGGGCTCTCGCTTTATCAACGCCTATGCCCCGCGTGCCTCTTTTCAAGCAGCGCGGATGGCCAAAAGTAATTTCCTTGGCGCCTTCTTAGAGCAGTGTAATTTCTCTGGTGCCGATTGCAGCAACACAAATTTCTCCTCCGGAGCCCTCGATGTCTTCGCTGCGAAGCCAGATAAAATGGGTGGCATTCGCTTCAATGATGACCTCGCCGACTTTGAAGATGATGTGGGCGTCAAAGCCCTGACCTTTCGCTCGACCCGAAAATTCAAAGGGCTCGATGTCCTCTTACGCATGACCGCGACCCTCGAAAAACTGAAGCTTCAAAAAGAGAACCCCTCAGCCACTCCGCAAAATCAAACTCCTCCTCCCGCTGCTCAACAAGCTCAAGCGCCCTATCCTCCTCAGGGAGGCGAAGCGAACACCGACGATCCTTTCCAATTCGGCGCGCCGCTCCGCACTCGTGGTTTCGACCGTGGTCAAGTCGCTCATTCACCCAATCCAAGCAGTGGTTATCCCCAGGGAAGCCCCGCTGAAGCGCCGCAGTTCGGCGCTAACCTACGTAATGCCACCCGTCGCTTTGAGCCCAAGGGTGATCCGCGCTCCTATCAAACTCCGTCCCGTGTCTTAAAAAGACCCCGCGACCTCCAAAATCCAAACCCACCTGGGTCTGGTGAGTACCCACTTCGTGGCAAGCCTGGCTCCGGAGAATATCCGCTCCGCGCCAACCAATCTGGTGAAATACCTCGTCCAAACGCCTCTGGGGAATACCAGAATCCGAACTCATCTGGGGAATACCAAAACCCCAATGCGTCCGGTGAGATCTCAAAGCACAACGTCCAACCACCATCCGCAGAGGACTACCAGGACTACGGATATGGTGCTCCCGAGCAAGATCCAAACCAGAGCTCTTCTCACTGGAAACAACGTCCTCCTCAAACTCCCCAAGCTCCGCAGACGCCCAATCACGGGACTCCCCGACCAAGTCATCGACGTCCTACGAACGCTGCTCCGCGCCCAGGACTTCGCCCCGGTCCCGGTGGTCCAAGACCGGGTCCCGGACCAACAGGCAGTCACACCATGCGGCGCCGACGCCCAACAGGTGCTGGTCGACCTCTTCAAGCGCCTCCTCCCGGACGTCCTCCTGCAGGTCCACCGACCGTTCGTCGACCTGGGCCGCAGACACGCCGTTTACCGCCTCGAAACACTCAGGCGATGCCTCCGATTCAAGGAGCGCCACCACAGACATACGACGGTTTGCTTGCACCCGCCGATCCAAACACTCCAGGGCCAACCGGAGATTGGGATGAGGCGATTGGTATCTTGTTGCAGAATAAGCACAACATCACCAAAATCGTGATCGAACTGGGCGATAACAGCCAGTTCATCTACCGTCAACACGGTAGCTAAGACCGGGACAACCCTCAGTTATAAGTGCTTTTGGTTTTTAGAAGCGCCCGCGCTCAGGCTCATGATTCATATTTCATGAGCCTGTTTGTCATCTTGGGTATCAACAATCGGTGAGTCTTCTAGAGAAGCCCGCTGCATCTGTGTGAAATCGGGCTTTGATGAATCTCTTTCAGCTTCTTGCTCGAAAGCTATGCCCGTGATGGGTGGATCGAACGGTACATAGCTTGATTCTTGTCGCTTGGTTTATGTTCAAACCGCGTGTTTTTGTTAGTCACTTTGGTGGGTAGAGTGAGCCAATTCGAGCTTAGCAGCGATGGCGTGACTGAGCGAAGTCAAGAAGTATGGAGAGCAGCGCGGAGCTGTCGCGAGGAGAAGCAGAAAGCTTAGAAGTGAGGGAGGAGAGGGAAGACGAGTCGTCTTGGGTTTTGCTATCGGAGAGGGCGAGCTGGAGGGTCGCGGTGAGGTCGCTGTCTTTGGTTTCAGTTGATGACCATTGGGTCTTGGCGTCTTCGAGTTTTCCTAAACAGCCATAATAGAGGGCTTTGTCTGTGCCGGTGAGGTTCTTGCCGAGATCATCGAGCTGATCATCATCACCTTTATCTATAAAGCTTTGGACTTGTTTGAAGTCGACGACATTCTTCGTGCGTATGACGGCTTCGTGGGAGGACTGACTAAAGGATCTGAGAATATCGGAGGGGGTCGCGCTCGGGTTGCTATGAATCAGACTAAGCAGGTTCTTGGTAATCGTAAAGCTGAGTTGGGCTTCTATGGGGGCGTTCGCTTCCACGGGTCGGGCGGCTTTCATGGTGGCCACGACCGATTTCATGCCGCCCTTGGCCTCAAGTTCTCGTTCAAAGCGTTCTCGGTCCGTCCCTGCCAAGCTCCCTGAGGCATACGATAGCAATGCAACAGGCGCGGGACCTCGAGAGTCAAGGCCGGTGTAGAATTGCCGGTAGGCGTTGTCGACCGCTTGTTCAAAGCGTTGTTGGCTTTCAGTGAGAGCTTCTGTATCAGAATTTGGCATCTCGGGGTTCAAAGCGTCGACCATGTTATTTCTCCTCGTATTTATCGCGTAGATAGTTGCTGACATTTTTGTGATTTCCTTCCAGGAAAGGCAATGAAGAATCGATCTTTATCTCTGCCTTTCTTGACCTTTTAAACGCTGATTCCTGTTGCCAAGATTCTTCGAAGTTGAAGAAATTCCCTGTGTAGGGCTCTAAATCTAGCTCGGCAAATAAAAAAGAAGGTGAGCCAAAGCTCACCTTTCTTTCCATATAATTTGTATTGAATGAGGCCTCTGGACAACCGGGGACACTCAAAAAGGCGCCGGGCATCATGGCGCCGATTGGATTGCCCATCCCCAGGAGCTTGCCTTGGAGTTCTACTCCGCTGCTTTGCGCTCGAAGAGACAGGCGTTGTAGTCCGGGAAGATCCGTCCTAAGTCGTCGAGCAGCGTGTCCCTGAGCTTGGCCATGTGATCGCCCAATTGCTCTGGGGTTAAGTTCAAGCCCGCCTTGCTGATGATCGTCTCTAATGATGCTTCGCGCTTGCAGCTGCGATCTTTGTACATCTTGCAAGGAGGGTTGTTTTGGGCTTCGCAGCGATATTGAACAATAGCCTTGTCGATCGCTGTAATCCCGTTTTGACGAGTCCGTAGAGTTTCGTAGGCTCGGTCGCAGAGAGCTTGCCAGACTTTTAGGCGTAGGCGATTGACTCTTAAGTTGATCGCATTGGCGGAGATCTTCTTGGCCCGACCAAGCTCGGTGAGAGATAGTGATGAGCGACAGAGCGCGGTGGCCAAGGGGATATCGTCGATCTTTTTGAGCGCGTCGGCGGCGGGCTTCAACTTGTTTTGGGGAAGTTGAGAGAGCTTGGAGACTTCGCCCGGTGAGAGGCCATCGAGGAGGTATCTGAGCGCTAGCGCTTCGTTGGTGGCAATTTTCTTTTTGACCGCGAGAGCTCCGAAGGCCGCTTCGACAGAGTGGACCGT